>VEQS01000179.1 GCA_018883105.1 Phycisphaerales bacterium | reverse complement strand
GGCGCCGCTCTTGGTGGCCTTCTCGCCGATCCCGTCGAGCTCGCGCTCGCCCTGGCCGACGTCGGCGACGCAGGCGACCACGGTGCAGCCGTAGGTCTCGCGCAGCCAGGGGATGATGCAGGACGTGTCGAGGCCGCCGGAGTAGGCGACGCAGACCTTCTTGGGGGTGGTGGGGGTGGACATGGGTGGTTCCTCGGTTCGGTTCTGGATGCGGTGCGTGCGGCGGTTCAGCGTGTGGCCAGCGCGGGGGCGGGCTGCAGGAGATGGCAGAGCAGGGCGTTCTGCGCGTGCATGCGGTTCTCGGCCTGGTCGAAGACGACCGAGGCCGGCGAGTCCATCACGTCGTCGGTGACTTCCTCGCCGCGGTGCGCGGGCAGGCAGTGCATGAAGCGCGCGTCGGGCCCGGCGGCGGCCATGAGCGCACGGTTCACCTGGTAGCGCGCGAAGCGGGCCTTCTTCTCGGCCGCCCCGGCACCCTCCTGGCCCATGCTCACCCAGGCGTCAGCATAGACCGCGAACGCGCCGCGGACCGCGGCGGGGTCGTTGGTGACGTCGAGGCGCGCCCCGGTGCGCATGGCGCGGGCGATGCACTGCGCACGGATCGCGGGGTCGGGCTCGAGCCCCTCGGGCGTGATGACGGTCATGCCGCAGCCAAGGATCGACGCCATCTCCATGAGCGAGTGGCAGACGTTGTTGCCGTCGCCGATCCATGCGAGGCGGTCGTGCCGCAGGTCGAAGCCGCGCTCGAGGAGCGTCTGGAAGTCGGCGAGCGCCTGGCATGGGTGGTGCCGGTCGCAGAGCGCGTTGATCACCGGGATGCGCGCCGCGGCCGCAAGCGCCTCCACGGTCGAGTGCCGCATCACGCGCGCGACGATCGCGTGGCACCAGCGCTCGAAGTTGCGTGCGCAGTCGGCGATGGACTCGCGCTCGCCGATCGGCGAGGACTGGTGGTCGAGCACGATCGCCTGCCCGCCGAGGCGGAAGATCCCCACCTCGAAGCTGGTGCGCGTGCGCAGGCTGGGCTTCTCGAAGAGCATGCAGACGCTCCTGCCTGCCAGCGCACCGGCACCCTGCGACGGGTCGGCCTTGAGCGCTGCCGCGCTGGCGAGCAGCTGGTGCACCTCGTGCGCGGCAAGATCGCCGATGCGCAGCAGGTCCTTGGTGCCGAGTGGTTCGAACGTGGTCATCGGGCCAGCGCTCCTTCGCGTGACGATGCGGCCGCTGCTGCGCGCTGCGGCGGGATGACGCGGGTGCCGATCGACGCGCCCGAGGCAAGCGCCTCGAGCGCCGCGGGATCCGCCCAGCTGGCGATGACGACGGGCACGCCGCCTGCCTCGGCCGCCGCGACCGCGCCGCGGACCTTGGCGATCATGCCGCCGGTCACGGTGCCGTCGGCGATGAGGCGTTCGGCGTCGTTGGCGTCGAGTTCGGCGATCACCGTGCCGTCCGCGCCGCGCACGCCCGGCACGTCGGTGAGGAGGAGGAGGCCGCTCGCTCCGACGATGCCTGCCAGCTGCGCCGCGGCGTCGTCGGCATTCACGTTCAGGAAGCCCCCCGCCTCGCAGGTGGCGATCGAGGAGAGGACCGGCAGGTAGCCCCCCACCAGCAGGTGCTTCACCAGCGCGCCGTCGCCACCCGCGAGTTCGCCGACGCGGCCGGGGTCGAACCCGAAGCGCTCGGTCTTGCGCGCGCGCGCCAGGTGCCCGTCGGTGAGGGTGAGCCCGACGGCCGAGGCGCCGCGCGAGAGGAGGAGCCCCAGGAGCTGCGTGTTCATCGCGCCGGCCAGCACCGCGGTCACCTGCTCGACGGCCTCGGGCGGGGTGATGCGGATTCCCTCGCGGCGCTCGGTCTGGATGCCCAGCCGGTCGAGCTGGCGGTCGACGGCCTTGCCGCCGCCATGCACGATGACCACGCCGCCCGGATGCAGCTGGTGCATGCGTGCGAGGGCATCGAACGCCTCGGGGAAGCGTGCGGCCTCGTCCAGGAGCGCGCCGCCGAGCTTGACGACGAGCGGGCCGGTCACGAGGCCGCTCCGGCCGCCACGCGGCGTGCGATCCCGAGGGCGGTCGTCTCCTCGAAGCCGAAGCGCACGTTGAAGGCCTGCACCGCCTGGCCGGCGGCGCCCTTCGTCAGGTTGTCGATCGCGCTCGAGACCACGAGGTGCGTGCCCGTCTCGTCCGTGCCCAGGCCGATGTCGCAGCAGTTCGTGCGCTCGACGGCGGCGATCGACGGCCAGCGGCCGGCCGGCAGCAGGCGCACGAAGGGTGCGTCGGCGTAGGTGCGCTCGAGGCACGCGCGCGCGTCGGCCAGCGTGCGGCCGCAAGCGAGCTCGGCATGGATCGTGGAGAGGATGCCGCGGTCGAGGGCCACGAGGTGCGGCGTGAACAGGATGCGCGCTCCGGTTTCCTGTGCCATCTCCGGCTGGTGGCGGTGCGAGAGGACGCCGTAGGGCTGCAGGCTCACTTCGCAGAAGAGGCTCTTCACCGCCGCGGAACGGCCGGCGCCGCTCACGCCCGAGGCGCTGTCGACGATCACCGGCCGCGCGCGGTCGATGATGCCGGCGTCCACCAGCGGACGCACCGGCAGGATCACCGACGTCGGGTAGCAGCCGGGGCAGGCGATGAGCTGCGCGGTGCGCAGGTCGTCCCCGGCGACTTCCGGCAGGCCGTAGACCGCCTCGCCGAGGAGCGCGGCGTGTCCGTGCTCGAATCCGTAGTGGCGCGGGTAGAGCGATGCGTCGCGCAGGCGGAACGCGGCGGAGAGGTCGAACACCACGACGCCGGCCTCGAGCAGCGCGGGCGCAAGCCGCTCGCTGGCCTCGTGCGGCGTGGCCAGGAACACGGCATCCGGCGCACAGGCCAGGACGGACGCGGCATCGCCCGCTCGCACGGGCAGGTCCACCACTCCCGCCAGGCGCGGAAACAGGTCAGCCATCGTCTCGGCGGCCGCGTCGGTGGCGGCGCGGCGGTCGCTGCCGAACAGCCCGACCAGCTCGACGGCCGGGTGCGACGCGAGGATCGAGGCGAGCTCGGCGCCGGTGTAGCCGGGGGCGCCGACGATGGCGATGCGGATGGGGTCGCGCATGGCGGGATCCTTGGTCGGCTCAGGACGCGGCGCGCGAGAGGCGCTGCAGCGTGCGTGCGAGGGTCGCGGCCGATTCCTGGTCCTCGGCCGCGATGAAGATGGTGTCGTCTCCGGCGATGGTGCCGAGCGCCCCGGGCATCCCGGCGCGGTCGATCTCGACGGCGAGCGAGTTGGCGTGCCCGCTCGGGGTGCGCACCACGACGGTGGTGCCGCCGCGCGCCACCGACACGAGGTGCTGGCGGAGGGCGGAGGCCAGGGCATCCGTGCGCCCCGCGGGCGCGGCGGCCGCCGGCACGGCGCCCGGAAGCATGTACCCGCCCGGGCCCTTCACGACGCCGAGCTCGGTGAGGTCGCGCGAGAGCGTGGCCTGGGTGACGTCGATTCCCTCGCGCCGGCGCAGGAGCGCCGCCAGTTCCTGCTGGCTCCACAGCTGGTTCGCCGCGATGAGTGCGGCGATCCGGGCGCGGCGCTGGAGGGGGCTGGCGGCGGTGGCGGACACGGATGGATGAATATACACAAGCCTGCATGAGTATGCAAGACCATGCAGGCGGATTCCCGGATTTCCCCCTGGCGGGTGGATCTGCCGTGCTGGGTGGGAGGGGGCCCCGGCGCTCAGGCGGCCGGGATCGGGCGTGGGCGCCGGTCGGCGCCGATCGCCACGTAGGTGAAGATGCCCTCCGTCACCATCACCGTGCCGCTGTCGTCGTGCCGACGCGCCCAGGCCTCCACCTCGACGGTGACGCTGGTGCGGCCCGTGCGCGCGATGCGGCAGTAGCAGGACAGCTCGTCGCCGACGAACACCGGCAGCCGGAACGCCATCTGCGCCACGGCCACGGTGGTCACGCGCCCGTGGGCGCGCCGGCGGGCGAGGCTCGCCCCCGCGATGTCCATCTGCCCCAGCAGCCAGCCGCCGAAGATGTCACCCTGCGGGTTCGCGTCCGCGGGGAAGGCGAAGGTGCGGAGCATGAGCTCCCCCTGGGCGCCCTCGGGGCGGCCGGGCGCCGAGATCGGGCCCTCGGCGTCCGCGGCGGGGCTCACTCGTCGTCGCCCTCGTCGGGCTCGTCCTTGACCGTGACGGCCTCGATCTCGCCCTTGCGGCCGGCAGCCTGTTCCTTGCGCTTCCACTGCTCGATCTTGTTCTTGTCCGGCGAGATGATGGCGTTGATGCGCTTGCCGTTCAGGCGCGGCGCGGCCTCCAGCTTGCCGAGGTCGAGCAGGCGGTTGATCACGTCGTTCACCAGGCGCTCGCCGATGTCGCGGTGGGCCATCTCGCGGCCCTTGTAGCTCGCCACCAGCTGCACCTTGTGGCCCTCGAGCAGGAAGCGGCGCGCCTGCTGCACGCGGATGCCGACGTCGTGCGGGTCGATCTTCATCGAGCGGCCGAGGCGGACTTCCTTCAGCTCGCTGGCCTTCGACTTGCTCGCCTTGTTCTTCTTGGACTCCTCGTACTTGAACTTCCCGAAGTCCATGATCTTGCAGACGGGCGGGCGCGCGTCCGGCGAGATCTCCACGAGGTCGAGCCCGGCTTCGTTGGCACGCTGACGCGCATCGTCGGTCTCGACGATGCCGACCATCTCCCCGTTCTGGTCGATCAGGCGGATCGGCGTGATGCGGATGCGGTCGTTCGTGCGCGGCCCCATCGAGGGCCCGTCGCGCCGCGGTCGGTCGCCGCCGAAGCCCCCGGGTCGTGGTCCACCCATGGGCGGACGGGAGGCGAACGGTGGGCGGCGAGGAGGAAAGCTGGAAATGGGTCG
>VEQS01000178.1 GCA_018883105.1 Phycisphaerales bacterium | reverse complement strand
CGCGGCTAGCCTGCGCCGATGCTCGACGCCTGGCTCGACGGTTCGTTCGTCCCGATGCCGGAGGCCCGCATCTCGGCCTTCGACGCGGGGTTCCAGCACGGCATGGGCCTCTTCGAGACCATGGCCGGGCGCGAGGGCCGCATCGTGCGCGGCCTCGAGCACATGGAGCGGCTGCGGCGCAGCGCGCTCGAACTCGGCCTCTGCGACCGGCTGCGGCCCGAGGCGCTCGTCGATGCCTGCGAGGCCACGATGGCGCGCAACGGCATGAAGGATGCGCGTGTGCGCCTGACCGTGACGGGCGGCGACATGAACCTCCTCGCAAGGAAGGCCGAGGACCTGCGCCACGACCCCACGATCCTGATCCAGGTGCAGCCGCCGACGGCGTACCCGCCGGGGATCTTCGAGCAGGGGATCGGCGTGCGCATCGCCGACGCGCAGCTGAACGTGGCCGACCCGTTCGCCGGGCACAAGACGCTCTGGTACTGGCCGCGGCTGGCCGCGCTGCAGCGTGCGGGGGCGGCCGGCATGCACGAGGCGCTCTGGTTCGACGTGACGCGGGCGCTTGCCTGCGGATGCGTGTCCAACGTGTTCGTGGTCAAGGACGGCGTGCTGCGGACGCCGGTCGCGCGCGGGGAGGAGCCCACGGGCGACGCGGTGCGGAGCCCGGTGCTGCCCGGGATCACGCGCGCGGCGGTGCTCGCGGCGGCGGAGTCGTCGGGCATGGCGGTCGAGCGGTGCCGGCTCGACGTCGACGCGCTGCTCTCGGCCGACGAGGTGTTCCTCACCAACGCGAGCTGGCTGGTGCTGCCGGTGGTGCGCATCGAGCAGCACGCGGCGGGCACGGGCACGCCCGGCGAGGCGACCCGCGCCCTGCGCGCGCTCGTGAAATAGGTGCCAGGAACGCCTGTCCCCATTTTCCGGAGGAAAATGGGGACAGGCGTTCCTGGCACCCATTTCGGTACCGTGTCCGGCGTGCCCCCGAGCAGCGACCAGCGTTTCGTCCACCTGCACCTGCACAGCGAGTACTCGCTCCTCGACGGCGGCAACCGGCTGGAGAAGCTCGTCAAGCGCGTCAAGGAGCTGGGAATGGACGCCGTGGCGGTCACCGACCACGGCAACCTCTTCGGCGCGCTCGAGTTCTTCCTCACCGCGAAGAAGGAGGGCATCAAGCCGATCCTCGGCATCGAGGCCTACGTCGCCCCCGGCGACCGCCGCGACCGCACGCCCACCGGCGTGGCTGACGGCGGATTCCACCTGGTGCTGCTGGCACAGGACCTGGGCGGCTGGCGCAACCTGGTCAAGCTCTCGAGCGACGCCTTCGTCAACGGCTTCTACTACAAGCCGCGCATGGACAAGTCGACGCTCGCGGAGCTGAACCGCGGGCTGATCGCGATCAACGGGCACCTGGGGTCGAGCATCGCGCACCACCTCGAGCAGTTCGTGCGCACCAACCAGTCCCGGCACTGGGACGCGGCGGTCGAGGAGGCGCGCTGGCACGTCGCCACGTTCGGCCCGGACGAGCACGGCGAGCCGCGCTTCTACATCGAGCTTCAGCGCCACGTCGAGGACCAGGAGCGCATCAACCCGCTCCTGAAGAAGCTCGCGCGCAAGCTCTCCATCCCGCTGGTCTGCGACAACGACGCGCACTTCCTGCGCCGCGAGGACCATGACGCGCACGACACCCTGTGCTGCATCTCGATGGGGAAGACCAAGGACGTCCCCGACCGCCTGCGCTACCCCGAGGAGCTCTACGTCAAGAGCCCCGCCGAGATGCACGCGCTCTTCGCCGAGGACGACGCCGAGCGCGAGGCGCTCGCCAACACCGTGCGCATCGCCGCGCGCTGCAACGTGGAGCTGCCGCTCTCCGAGAGGCATGCGCCGGTGGTGCGCATCCGGCACGCCGGGCGGAAGCCCGCGTACGACCCGGCCCGTGACGGCGACCTCACCGAGTGGTTCAAGGGCTACTGCCGGACCATCGAGCTGCTGCCCTTCGACCGCACGAAGGACGCGGGCGTCGACGAGGCCACGCTGCGCGCCGACTGCGACCGCGCCCTGCGCGACCTCTGCGAGGCGGGGCTCACCTGGCGCTACGGCCCGGGCGGCGTCACCCCCGAGGTGCGCGCCCGCTGCGAGCGCGAGCTGAAGGTGCTCGCCGACAAGGCGATCAGCGCCTACTTCCTGATCGTCTGGGACTTCGTCAACTGGGCGCGACAGCACGGCATCCCGGCCACCGCGCGCGGCTCGGGCGTGGGCACCATGGTGGGCTACGTGCTCGGCCTATCGAACGCATGCCCGGTGCGCTATGGCCTGCTCTTCGAGCGCTTCACCGACCCCGACCGCAGCGAGTACCCCGACATCGACATCGACCTCTGCCAGGACGGCCGCGGCGCGGTCATCCAGCACGTGCGCCAGAAGTACGGGCACGTCGCGCAGATCGCGACCTTCGGGCGGCTGAAGGCGAAGAACGCGATCAAGGACGTGGCCCGCGTGATGGGCGTGCCGCCCGCCGAGGCGCAGCGCATCTCGAACCTGGTGCCCGAGGCGCCGGACATGACCTTCGAGAAGGCGTTCGCGCAGTCGCCGGACTTCCAGAAGGCCTACGACGGGGACGAGCAGGTGCGGCGGGTGGTGGACGCCGCGCGGCAGCTCGAGAACCACGCGCGCACGCAGGGCATCCACGCCGCGGGCGTGGTGGTGGCGACGCAGCCGCTCGACACGATCGTGCCGCTGTGCCGCCCGACCGGCGGCGGCGACGACCTCGTCACGCAGTGGGAAGGCCCGCTCTGCGAGAAGGCCGGCCTCCTGAAGATGGACTTCCTGGGCCTGCGGACGCTCTCCACCATCGAGCTCTGCCGCACGCTCGTGCGCGACTCGATGTCTGAGGAGGCCATCTGGCGCGCGGTGCGGCGCGACCCCGCCGACGGCGGGCCCCATCCCCTCGACATGGACCGCATCCCGCTCGACGACCAGCGGGTGCTCGAGCTCTTCCGGCGCGCGGACACCGGCGGCGTGTTCCAGTTCGAGTCGGGCGGCATGCGACGCCTGCTCGCGGAGATGAAGCCGGACCGCCTCGAGGACCTGATCGCGGCGAACGCGCTCTTCCGCCCGGGGCCGATGAGCCTGATTCCCGAATACAACGCGCGCAAGCACGGCCGCGAGCCGGTGCCCCCGGTGCACGAGGCGGTCGACGCGCTGCTCGGCGAGACCTACGGCATCATGGTCTACCAGGAGCAGGTGATGCAGGTGCTCCACCTCCTCGGCGGCATCCCGCTCCGCCAGGCGTACACGGTCATCAAGGCCATCGGCAAGAAGAACGAGAAGGTGATCAGCGCCACGCGCGAGGAGTTCGTCAGGGGCGCGGCCGCGCGCGGCGTCGGCGAGGCGCGGGCCAGCGAGCTCTTCGACCTGATCGTGCGCTTCGCCGGCTACGGCTTCAACAAGAGCCACTCCACCGGCTACGCGATCGTCGCCTACCAGACCGCCTACCTGAAGACCTGGTTCCCCAACCACTTCATGGCCGCGGTGCTCACCTTCGAGAGCCAGGCGCAGAAGGTGGAGGACTGGGCCGTCTACCTCGACGAGTGCCGGCGCACGGTTTTCCCGGATTCGACCGAGGCCCGCCCGCACGTGGGCGTCGAGGTGCGCCCGCCCGACGTCAACCTCTCCGACGCGGACTTCGCGGTGGTCTACGGCGACGGCGATCCTCACGACTCGGTGCATGGCCACGTGCGCTTCGGGCTGAAGGCGATCAAGGGCTCCGGCGAGACCGCGATCGCGGCGATCGTCGCCGAGCGGAAGGAGCGCGGCCGCTTCCGCGACCTCTTCGACTTCTGCGACCGCGTCGACCTGCGCGCGGTGAACCGCGCCACCATCGAGGCGCTGGCGAAGGGCGGGGCGTTCGACTCGCTGCACGGCACCGAGGCGCGCGCGGCGCTGGTGGCCACCATCGAGGACGCGATCCGCAGCGGCCAGTCGAAGGACCAGGACCGCCGCGCCGGCCAGATGACCTTCTTCGGCGACTTCGAGGCGGCGCCGGCCCCCGCGGGCGGCGCGCCCGCCGCCGGCACGCTTCGCAAGGTGGCGCCCTGGGACCGAATGCAGGCGCTCGCCTTCGAGAAGGAGGCGCTCGGCTTCCACGTGAGCGGGCACCCGCTCGACCAGTACCGCGACGAGATCGCGACCTTCTGCACGGGCCCGCTCGCGCGCATCGCGCAGATGCCGCAGGACGCATCGGTGGTCGCCGGAGGCATGCTGACGCGCGTGCGCGCGGTGGTGGCGAAGACCGGCAAGAGCGCCGGCCAGCGGATGGCGATGTTCACGCTCGCCGACCAGGCGTCGTCGCTCGAGGGCGTGGTGTTTGCGCAGACGTTCGCCGCGCACGCCGAAGTGATGCAGCAGGACCGCGTGGTGCTCATGGTCGCGCGGCTCGACCACTCGCGCGGCTCGCCGCAGCTCGTGGTCGACCGCATCATCCCGATCGAGGACGCGGCGCAGCACCTGGCGACGAGGCTCGAGATCTCGGTGGTGGCCGGTCGCGAGTCCGACCCCGAGGCGATCGGCGCGCTGCAGATGGCAAGCGGCATCCTCCGCCAGGCGGCCGGCAGCGTGGCGGCGCTCTCGGGCCGGCCCGTCGACGTCGACGTGCGCACCGAGGTCGGCGGGCGCGTGGTGCTGATGCGCTCGAGCGCGCTCCACGTGGTGCCCGAGCGCGCACTCCTCACGAAGCTCGCCACCGCGCTCGACGGCGTGGCGCGCGTGCGCGTCCTGGGCGGATACGTGCCGCAGCGCGAGCGCCCGCGGTGGGGCGCGCGCCGCACGCCCGACCCCGCCCACGCGAACTGACCCGCGC
>VEQS01000177.1 GCA_018883105.1 Phycisphaerales bacterium | reverse complement strand
CGACACGCTCGGGATGCGCAGGAAGTCCCGCAGCCGCTCGATGGCCGCATGCTCGTTGGCGTCGATGAATGCCCGGACCGCGGCAAGGTGGGTGGCCATAGGTGGCGCAAAGCCTACGGCGACCGCAAGGCGCCGTCAGCGCGCGGCGAGCATCACCGCGGCAGCCAGTGCGCCGCCGGACAGCCCTGCGACCCCGAGCAGCACCACCAGCCACCGCGCCGCGGCGGCCTCGGCGTTCACGCGCCGGCGCGCGTCCTCCACGGCCGGATCGGGCGGCAGGTCGAAGAGGCCTTCCATCTCCGCGTAGCTGCGCGGCGGGCGCGAGGCCAGGTCGCACCCGCAGCGCGGGCACTCGTAGAGGCTCGAGGCGGGGATCGCCTCCGCGGAGAGGCCGCACTGCACGCACCGCCGGCGGACGTGCCGCCGGACCAGCGCCGGAGCCTCTCTTGGAAGTGCCATTGGCCCTACAGTAGCCCGGATTTCGCGGAGTGCCCAACGGAACTCTCCGCAACTTCGCGCTCCAAAGTGCCCCCGCGTCCCGATGCTCGCCTCGATCGATGAATGGACCCGCCACCTGACGGCCCTCGCAGGACCGGGAACCATGCCCGACCTCGATGGCCCGCCGCCGACGGTGCTGGCGCCGGGCACGCCGGACACGGTGCTGTGGCGCGCGGCGTGTGCGCCGCACGCGGCCGACGCCGCGGCCGAGGCCGACCGCCTGCTTGAGGCACGGCCCGGCTCGTCGCTCGTCGATGCGACGGGGTTCTCGGCACTCGAGGTGTGGACCGAGTGCGAGCTCGGTGCGCTGCATGCCCTGGCGCGCTGGGTGCGCCGGTCGCCGACCGCCGCGCGTGCGGCGCGCCTGGAGTCGCTCTGCCGCTGGCACCTCGAGTTCACGCAGCCCGACAACGCGACCAACCGCCCGTGGGCACTGCATGTCTTCGCGCGCGCGGGCGAGCCCGAGTGGACCCTCTACGCCGAGACCCTGCTGCACAACGCCACGGCCTCGGACGCGCGCCACGAGCCGCTGACGCGGTGGCTCCTCCTCGATGCCGTGCGCGAACTGCGCCTGCCGGCGGCCTGAAGCGCACCCGGCGTTCCCCTACGATCCCCGGCCGTGGAACGACCGGATCGCATCGCGTCCTCGGATGCCGTGCCAGTGGCGCGGCTCGCCTGGCTTGCCGGCTGCCTGACCACCGCCGCGCAGCCCGCGCGGCTGGCGGTGGGCTTCGTGGTAGCGCTTCTTCTCTGGGCGCCGGGCCTGGCGTGGGACGCAGCCGTCGGCCCGACCATCGATCCGCCCGGGCTCCTCGCCGAGCCGTGGGAAGACCTCGAACGCGCCGAGGCGCAGGCCACCATGCGCCGCATCTCGGCGCAGCTCCTGCCGGACGTCACCTTTGAGGGCGCGCAGATCCCCGCCGACCAGCTGGCCGCGGCGCTCGCCGCGCGGGCCGACGACCTGGCCGACGACCCCGCCGCCGCCGAGCGCATGCGCGCGGCCGCGCGCCGCGTGCGCGCACTCGTGCCGCTCGGAAGCTTCCAGGCGCTCACCGGGGCCGAGGCCGAGGCGTGGGCCGCCGTGATCGACGGCGCGCGTTCGCTCGACCCGCGACCGGTTGTCGCCGGCCTTGGTGCCGCGTTCATCGATGTGCCGCGTGCATGCATCGCCCGCGACACGGCCTTTGCCTCGGTGTTCGGCGCGTGGACGCTGCTCGTCGCGGCGATCGGCTTCGGCGCCT
Source organism: Phycisphaerales bacterium (assembly GCA_018883105.1). Classification (GTDB taxonomy): domain Bacteria; phylum Planctomycetota; class Phycisphaerae; order Phycisphaerales; family SM1A02; genus UBA966. The sequence goes on along the minus strand of VEQS01000177.1, from coordinate 3,149 downwards.
TCGCACGCATGGAGGCCGTGCACGCGGCCGGTCGCGGCATGCTCGAGGCCGGCGGCGCGCTGCGGTTCGCCGCCGAGCGCTGGCAGGCGCTCGCCATGAGCTGGGTGGGCCCCGTGGCCGTGGGCGTGACGGTGGCGATTCCCGTGGTCGCCTTCGGCGCGCTCTTCCGCACTGACATCGGCGGATGGATCGGGGCGGTGCTCTACGTGGTGCCGATGGCCCTGGGCGCCATCGCGGGCCTGGCGTTCATGCTGGCCGTGCTCGGTGCGCCGTTCGGGCCTGCGGCGGTGTCGGCAGACGGCCTGGGCGGCCTCGAGGGTTCGCAGCGCGGCGCCATCTACTTCCTCGCGCGCCCGTTCTCGTGGCTCATGGTGATGGCTGCGGCCGCGGGCATCGTCGCCATCGGCCTGGCCATCCTGCGCACGGTGGGCTGGGCGCTCACGCTGGTGCCGGCCGTGGCGGTCGACCTCGGTTCCGGCGGCGCGTCGCCGACGGTGTCGCTTGCGTCCGATCCCGGTCGGTGGTGGATCCCGCTCGACGGGCGCGAGGCGCTCGTCTGGGGCTGGGTCACCGTCTTCTCGATGCTGCTCTCGGGCGCGTGCCTCTCGCTCGTCGCCGGCGCGCTCACGCGGGCCTACCTGCTGCTTCGCGAATCGTGCGATGGCCAGCCCACGGACGCGGTGTGGCCATACGAGATCCCGGCCGACGTCACCGACACGCTGCCTCCCGCCGCGACGTGATGCCATCCGCGCGGCCTGCGCCGCGCGCCGCTCAGCCCAGGCCGCCCTTGAGTTCGCGGCCTCCCGCGAACTTCGCGCGCAGCTTGCGCATCACCGGGTCATCGGCCCGCATCGGGGCAGGGGCGGGGCCCTTGCCGCCGCGGTCGCCGCCGGAGGATTGCATGGCCGGACGGTCGAGGAGCGCCTTGCGGCTCAGCGAGATGCGCTTGCGGTCCATGTCGACCGAGAGCACCTTGAGCTGCAGCACCTCGCCCACCGTGAGCACCTTGGCCGGCGTGGGAATGCGCTCATGGGCGCACTCGCTCACGTGCACCAGGCCCTCGACGCCCGGCGAAAGCTCGACGAACGCGCCGAACTCCGTGAGCTTCGTGACCTTGCCCGTCACCGTCGCGCCGGCCTGGATCTCGGCGATCGCGGTGAGCGCCGGGTCGGAGAGCGTCTGCTTGCGGCCGAGGGCGATCTTCGGCGGCTTCGCCTCGCGGTCGATGCGCAGCACGCGCACCTCGACCACGTCGCCCACCTTCACCACCTCCGAGGGATCCTTGATCCGCTCGTGCGAGAGGTCGCTCACGTGGATCAGGCCGTCGACGCCGCCGAGGTCGGCGAACGCGCCGTACTGCTGGATGCTGGTGATGGTGGCGGTGCGGGTCTGGCCGACCTCGATCTCGCCGAGCACCTTGTCGCGCGAGCGCGCGCGCTCCTCGAGCTGCACGGCCTTGCGGCTCAGGACCATCCGGCCCTTCTCGCGCCGCAGCTCGATGATCTTGCAGGGGAACTTCTCGCCCAGGAACACCGAGATGTCCTCGATGTGGCGGATGTCCACCTGTCCCGCGGGCATGAATGCCTTGTGGTGCGCGACCTCCATGTCGAGGCCGCCCTTGTTCATGCCCACGCAGCGGGCCTCGACGATCATGCCGGCCGACAGGCTGTCGAGGTCGCCCTTGTGCGTGGCGCCGGGGCGGCGCACCACCCACAGCTGCTCGAACGGGTCGAAGCGCTCCTCGACGAACTCGAAGCGCTCGCCCGGCGCGGGCGGCTGCTCGAACTGCGCCACCGGGCAGACGCCCTGGCGCTTGGGGTCGAACTCGATGAACACCTCGCCGTCGTGCACGCGCACCACCGTGCCGGTGCGCACGTTGCGCTCGGAGCGCGGGGCCGCGCCGGGCCGGCCGCCCGTGGGGCGGTCGGGCACCATGTCCTCGACGCGCATGTCGCCGAGGGCTTCCTGGATCTCCCGCTCGAGGTCCGCGTCGAGCGCGGCGCGCTCGGAACTTCCGACGGGGGGCGGGGGGACGGGCGGGAGGTTCGACTGGTCCATGGGAGGGCCTGCGAGGGTTGACAGTGGACGATTCCCCGGCGTTTCGGGGCGGATCGACGAGGCTACCCGATCGCGGGATCGCAACCCGACGGTCCGGCGCCGCGAATCCTCTCCCGGGCGGGTCGGCCCGGCACGCCGTACCCCGTCCGGGTCATCCCGGATCCCTTCGGTATTATTGAAGGGCTCCGCGCCGCCCGAGACGGTCTATCCGTCGAGGGCACCCGCGGACCCCCGTCTGGACCGAACTTTCGCGCCGTAAGGAGCCCGCAGAACCGCAATGGCAAAGGCAAAGGCCGCTTGGGGCATCGAGATCGGGCACGCCGCGGTGAAGGCCGTCCGGCTTGAGCGCGAGGGCAGCGACGTGCGCGTCGCGGATTTCGTCGTCATCCCGCACCCCAAGGTCCTGACCTCACCGGACGTGAACGTGGAGGACATGCTGCGCATGTCCCTCGGTCAGCTGATGTCCCAGCGCCCGATGGAGGGCAGCACGGTCATCGTGAGCGTTCCCGGCAACGAAGGCCTCGCCCGATTCGTGCCGCTTCCGCCGCTTCCGGACAAGGCCATCGAGCAGACCGTCCTCTTCGAGGCCAAGCAGCAGATCCCGTTCCCGCTCGAGGAGGTCGAGTGGGACCGCCATCTCTTCCGGGCGCCCGACTCCCCGGACGTCGAGGTCGGTATTTTCGCGATCCTCAAGGAGAAGGTCGCCCAGCGCCTGGGGCTCTACAAGGAGCTTGGGCTGCGCCCGAACGCCCTGACCCTGGGCCCGGTCGCGGTCTACAACGCGATGGTCTTCGACCGCGACCTGGACCGCCCCAACCAGCCGGTGGTGGCGTTCCTGGACATCGGCACCCGCGCCACCGACCTGATCGTGGTGAAGGACGGCCGCTGCTGGATCCGCACGTTCCCGATCGGCGGCCACCACTTCACCGAGGCGATTTCCGCCGCCGTGGACGGCATTCCCTATGGAAAGGCCGACCGCCTGAAGGCCGAGACCGCCACGCACCAGCACGCCAAGAAGCTGATGCACGTCATGCGCCCGGTGTTCGACGACCTGCTCCGCGAGGTGCAGCGCTCGGTGAGCCACTACGACT
>VEQS01000176.1 GCA_018883105.1 Phycisphaerales bacterium | reverse complement strand
CAGACCATGTGCATGCAGCTCATCGTGTGGATGTTCACGATGCGCGCCCTCATGATCGTCACCAGCCTCGTCAGCTACTACGTCAACGAGGCGTGGTCGAAGGCGTCGTTCGGCGGCAAGCGCGAGTTCGACGAGGAGGCCCCGCTCACCCGCCTGGTGTGGCTGACGAGCATCGTCTCCATCGTCGTCACCTACTTCGCCAGCCACGCGCTGCTCGGCCAGCTCAACTACGGCGAGAACAAGCTCGAGAACCTGTGGTGGGTCCTCGCGACCATCATCAGCCTCGGCACCATCGCCGGCGCCCTGATCCCCGAATTCACCAAGATCTTCACGAGCACCAACTCGAAGCACGTGAACGAGGTGACCAACGCCTCCGCGCAGGGCGGCGCCAGCCTGAACATCCTGTCCGGCTTCGTCGCCGGCAACTTCAGCGCGTTCTGGATGGGCTTCCTGCTGCTCGTGCTGATGGCCGTGGGCTGGAAGCTGAGCCTGAACCCGGACCTGGCGCTCCTGATGCCCGACGCGTACCGCGACTTCGCGGCGCCGATCTTCGCCTTCGGCCTGATCGCGTTCGGCTTCCTGGGCATGGGCCCGGTCACCATCGCCGTCGACAGCTTCGGCCCGGTCACCGACAACGCGCAGAGCGTGTACGAGCTCAGCCGCATCGAGAGCCTGCCGAACATCAAGGACGAGCTGAACCGCAACTACGGCATCTCGCCCGACTTCGAGCACGCCAAGCTGCTGCTCGAGCGCGGAGACGGCGCCGGCAACACCTTCAAGGCCACGGCGAAGCCGGTGCTCATCGGCACCGCGGTCGTGGGCGCCACCACGATGATCTTCGGCATCATCCTTGCGCTCTCGAAGAACAAGATGATCGTCCCCGAGGGCAAGTCCATCGAGGGCATCCTGAGCGTGGTGCGCCCGGAGATCCTGCTCGGCCTCCTCATGGGCGGCGCGGTCATCTACTGGTTCACCGGCGCCAGCACCCAGGCCGTCGTGACCGGCGCCTACAGCGCCGTGGTGTTCATCAAGAAGAACATCAACCTCGACAAGGCGGAGGCCAGCATCCAGGACAGCAAGGAGGTCGTGAGGATCTGCACCATCTACGCCCAGAAGGGCATGTGGTACATCTTCATCGCGGTCTTCTGCCTGTCGCTGGGCCTGCCCTTCTTCAGCCCGGTGTTCTTCATCGGCTACCTGATCGGCATCGCGTTCTTCGGCCTCTTCCAGGCGATCTTCATGGCCAACGCCGGCGGCGCCTGGGACAACGCCAAGAAGATCGTCGAGGTCGACATGCGCGCCAAGGGCACCGAGCTCCACGCGGCGACGGTGGTCGGCGACACCGTCGGCGACCCGTTCAAGGACACCTCCTCGGTGAGCCTCAACCCGGTGATCAAGTTCACCACGCTGTTCGGCCTGCTTGCGGTCGAGATCGTGCTCACCATCCAGAACGAGGGCATCAAGCTGTGGATCGGCGGCGCGCTGCTCCTCGTCTCGCTGGTCTTCATCTGGGCCAGCTTCTACAAGATGCGCATCCCGGTCGACGCCAAGGCCTGAGCCGCGCAACCATCCGCGAAACCCACGGCCCGCCCCGCGAGGGGCGGGCCGTGTCGCTTCCGCCCTCGCCCACGGAATCCGGACGCGCGCTGCCTACAATCACCTCCCCGTGCTGCTGCGTGCCGCCATCGTCACCGCCCTCGCCGCGACCGTCGCGATGGCCGCGCAGGATCCGGCCGTGCAGCAGGCGGCGGCGGACGCCGCCGCGCAGGCCGCGCCCGCGGAACCCGGCTTCATGCGCGAGTGGGGCGCGCGCCTCGTCGAGTACGGCCCGGCGGCGATCTTCGTCGCGTTCGTGATCTCGGGGATCGGCCTGCACCTGAGCGAGGACTTCATCCTGGTGCCCGCGGGCATCTTCGCCTACGAGCAGTACGTGGCCACCGGCAGCTGGTCGTGGTTCGTGCAGGCCTCGGTGGCGGCGTGGCTCGGCATCATCGTCGGCGATGCCGGGTGGATCTGGATCTGCCGGCACTTCGGCGGCAAGCTGCTCGGCTGGAAGGGCTTCCGGCGCCTCATCGGCCCGCGCACGCTGCTCGAGTTCAAGTACGAGATCGACCGCCGCGGCGCCGTGGCGCTCCTCATCGCACGCTTCATCCCCGGCGCGCGCACGCCGATGGTCACCATGAGCGGCCTCATGCAGCTGTCGTGGTGGAAGATCCTGGCCGTCGAGGCGGCGGGGGTGCTGGTCACCGCGCCGCTCCAGATCGGGATCGGCGTCGGCGTCGCCCGGATCGGCAGCCAGTTCGAGAGCGCCGCGCACCGCTGGATCCTCTACATCGGCGCCACGCTTGCGGTGGTCGCCCTGATGGGCGCGGTGCACGTGGTCATCGCGCGCCGCCGCAGCGCCAAGCGCCCGCCGCGCGCGCCGATGAAGTGGCTCGCCGGCTTCGCGAAGAAGATCGCGCGGCCGCGGCCGTCAGCGACGGATCGATAGGTCGAAGTGCGCCACCGGGCAGGCCGGATGGTCGGTCGTGATCGTCACCCGCAGGCACCGGAGCGACCCATCCGGCAGCTCGGTCATGCCGGGGTGGCTTCGCCCGGGCTCGGTGCCGGCGAAGGCCAGCGCCTCAACGGAACTGATTGACACCGCCACCGACTTCGAGGGCGCGGCGTCCGGCGCGTCCACCGTGCCGACCGGCGGGTCGATCCCCAGCACGCGGATCGGCACGCCGTCGTTGGAGACGACCTGCAGCTCGAATACCTGTGCCTTGTCGCCCTCGGACATCTCCCCGAGCATCGGCACCGCGATCACGCCCTCGTTCTGCGAGAACTCCGCGCGCACCGCGCCGGCGAAGCCCGCCTTGGTGGCGAACTCGACGCGCACCGAGCGCTCCCCGATCCCGCCCGGGTTCACGGTGAGCTCGACGTCGCGCTCCTCGCCGGGGCCGATGGTGCGCTCGCCCAGCAGCTTCGCCGACAGGCAGCCGCAGTTGGACGCGTAGGCCAGGATCTCCTGCGCGGCGTCCGAGGAGTTGCGGATGCGGACGGTGCGCACCACCGGGTCGCCGCACGGCTTCACGGAACCGAACTTCACGACTCCCTCCACGCACTGGATGGGCAGCGACTGCAGGTACGCGCTGCCCTTGGCCTGCGGCGCGAGCGGCGGCGGCGCGGCCGGCTTGCAGCCCTGGGGCGCCGCGGCGGCGGCCGCCATGGCCGCGAGGGCGAGCATGCGGAGGACGGCGGGCGCGTGGTGATTCATGCGGCGCGGGATCGTACGCCGCTCACCCGGGCTCGGGTTCCCGCAGCGGCTCGATCCGGCGCAGCCGGCGGAGCTGCGGAACCTTCCACGCGACGAGCGCCGCGACCAGGATCGTCCCGATGCCGCCGCTCACGACGCTCGCCACGGGCCCGAGGAAGCGCGACACCAGACCGCTCTCGAAGCCGCCGATCTCGTTCGAGCACTCGATGAACATGGTGTTCACCGCGCCCACGCGGCCGCGCAGGGCATTGGGCGTGCGCATCTGGACCAGCACGTGGCGGATGACCACGCTGACGTTGTCGGCCGCTCCCGCGACGCCGAGCGCCAGCACCGAGAGCCACGGCGCGGTCGACAGCCCGAAGACGATCGTCGCCGCGGCGAACGCGCACACGCTCCAGAAGAGCGCCGGTCCCGCGCGGCGGAAGTCCGGGCGGAAGGCGAGCCACGCGGCCATCGCGAGAGCACCCAGGTAGGGCGACGCGCGCAGGACGCCCATGAGCTCGGGGCCGCCGCCCAGCACCTCGTCGGCGTACTGCGGCAGCAGCGCGGTCGCGCCGCCGAAGATCACGGCCAGCATGTCGAGCAGGATCGCGCCGAACACCGGCCGCTCGGTCCACATGTGCGAGAGCCCGGCGAGCATGGCGCGCACCGTGATGACGCCCGCGCTGCGCGGCGCGGGGCCGGGGCGCGTGGTGGCCACGCATGCGGCGAAGACCGTGCACCCCACCGCGCTCACCAGGTAGACCGGCCACGTCGCCGGCAGGTGCGCGATCAGGACGCCCGCGGCGATCGGGCCCATCACGGCCGATGCCTGGAAGATGCCGCTCTGGTACGTCACCACGTTCTGGAAGATCGAGGGCGGCGCCAGGAGCGGCAGCAGGCCCTGCCGCGCGGGCCCGTTGAAGGCGCGCACCACCGCGCTCGCCGAGATCGCCGCGTAGAAGGCCCACACCGGCGCCTCGGCCGCCGACAGCACCGCGAAGGCGAGCGCGCACGCGGCGAACCCCGCCTGCGTCCAGACCACGATCGACTTTCGGTCGCGCGCGTCGGCGACGTGGCCCGCGAAGAGGGCCAGCGCCACCACGGGCAGCGCGCGGCAGAGCCCGGAGATCCCCAGGGCGAGCGGATCGTGCGTGCGTTCCCAGACCTCCCAGGCGATCGCCGTGTTCATGACCGCCAGGCCCGAGCTCCCGCACAGGAAGCCCGCGGCGAACCGGCGGTAGTCGGGCAGGCGCAGCGCCGCGTAGGGGTCGTGCCGCGGGGAGGCGGCGTGGTGCTCGGGCGCGTGCAAGCGCCCAAGCGTACCCGTCGCCCGCCCGCGGCCGCCTATCCTTCCTGCCCCGCGCGCGCGCGCGGGACGCACCCCAACAGGACCACGAGACATGCGCATCGCGCTCGCTTCCGGCGACGGCATCGGCCCCGAGATCATGGACGCCACCCTGACGCTCTTCCGGGCGGCGGGCGTCGACCGCCACGTCGAGTTCGTGCCGGTGGAGATGGGCAAGTCCGTCTTCGAGCGCGGCAACACCCGCGGCATGACCGACGCGGCCGTGCGCACGGTGGAGGACTGCGGCATCCTGTTCAAGGGCCCGATGGAGACCCCCAAGGGCGGCGGCGGCAAGTCGATCAACGTCACCGCGCGCAAGATCTGGAGCGCCTTCGCCAACTACCGCCACTTCCGCTCGCTGCCCGGCGTGCAGACGCC
>VEQS01000175.1 GCA_018883105.1 Phycisphaerales bacterium | reverse complement strand
ACTTCGCCGACGTGACGTTCGGCAGCGTCACCTCGCCGCCCGAGCCGCTGCGGTTCGGCCCGGTGGGCGCCACCCGGATGGCCGGGCCGCCGGAGCGCATGGCGCTCGAGGGGGCGTTCACGGCGATCCTTGCGACCGTCCGCTCGGCGCGGGTCATGTCCGCGCCCGGCGGGCCGATGCTCGTCCTGACGTCCGAGCGCGGCGACTGCGCGTTCTTTGAGCGGATGGCGGGCGAGGATCCCTCGAGATGATCGCGGAAGGCGCCGACATCGGTGTCGGATCGCCCGCAGGATTGCCGTCTCATCCGCCGAACTGCCCAAGGTGCGAGTACCAACTGGCGGCGCTCGACGGGGTCCCCCTGGATTCCGACGGAGTGTTCGAGCGGGAGGTCGCCTGCCCGGAGTGCGGGTTCGCGGTGCCGGCCGGCGGGTCCGTCATCGAGGGTGCCGCGCACCCGATCAACCTCGGATCGAACGCGATGATGGCCAAGGTGTCGCTCGCCGTCAATGTGCTGATCGTCCTCTTCTCGCTGTCCATGTCGGCGCGCGCGATCGCGCAGGGAAGTTACGCCCTGCTCATCTCGCCGCTCGCCCTCGCCGGGATCTCGATCGTGGTCGCACGCGAGTCGTGGCGGCGGTCTCGGCGCGCCAAGGGCAGCGCGCGCGCGGCACCGGCGGGACGCGAGGTCCGCTGGGTGGTCTCGCCCGCCGGCATCACGATCATCGACCGGCGCAATGCGTTCCGGCCGCCGCAGGTCGCGTCCCACGCCGCGGCGTGCCTGCACCGGATCGTCGGCGAACCGGCAAAGGTGACCGTGCGCGACAAGGACGGCGAGCGCGTGGATCGTGGCGCGGCGCTCCTCACCGCATGGACCGTGAAGGTGGACTCGGCCGGTCGTGCGGTGGACCTCGTGCCCGCCTCGATCTACACGCTTGACGGCCTCGAGCCCGGACCGTCGATGGGCAGGAGCGTCCGGGCGCTCGTCGACGAGCTCGAGGCGTCGACCGGCATCGCGGGACGGACTGGCTTCCGGGGGCTGCCGATCTTCCCGCTCTCGACGCCCGCGGCGCGTCTGTCGTTCATGAAGGCGCTGTCCATCTCCGGCCTCTGTCTGGCGTTCGTGGTCCTGTCAGTCTCGGGACGACTGAGCGGAGGCTTGGGCGCGCTGCCGTGGATGATGACCGTGTTCGCCATGCTGGCGGCGGCCTACTTCGGCACGCTCGGGGTGTCGGCCGCCCGGCGTCGCGGATGGGTGCGGCGGAACCTACCGGTGCCGACGTCCTTGGAGGCGCCAAGGTAAGGAAACCGGTACGTGCAATCAGCCCCTGGCCACCTGGCCTCCGCCGTGCTCAGCGCGCTCGGGCAGGCGAACTGGGACTTCTACAACTCGGCGCTCGCGATCCCCTGCAGGCTTGCCGCCGACATCGACTGCAGCGGGTCAGTGGACGGCGTGGACCTCGGCATCCTGCTGTCGAGGTGGGGCCCCGTTCCCTGAGCCATCGCGCCGCACGCGCGCCGCGCGTTCCTCGCGGCGCGGGACGATGTCCCACGCCAGGCCGGCGAGCGACAGCGCGCGCACCTCGAGGTACGTGACGTCGATTTCCCACCACCGGTGGCGGACGGTGCAGCAGGCGGGATCGGCGTGGTGGTTGTTGTGCCAGCCCTCGCCGCAGGCGAAGAGCGCCACCAGCCAGTTGTTGCGGCTGTTCTCGTCGGTGTCGTGGTTTCGGTAGCCGAAGATGTGGGTGAGGCTGTTCACGCTCCAGGTGATGTGCCACACCAGGACGGTGCGCAGGAACACGCCCCAGGCGACGACGCCCGCGGCGAAGTTTGCGGCGCCTGCGGCATCGGTCCACGCGAGCGCGACGAGGAACGAGACGGCCGCGAAGAGCACGACCTGCGCGCCGTAGAACCAGAGCGGGCTCCACGGGTGCTTCTCGATCCACATGTAGAAGGGGTCGCGGAGCACGTCGCGCGCGTAGCGCTCGTAGTTGGCGCGGTGGTGCAGGTCGCGGTTGCGCACCAAGAGCCACCACATGTGGCCCCACAGGAAGGTGACCATCGGCGTGTGCGGGTCGTCGCGCTCGTCGCTGTGCGCGTGGTGCATGCGGTGCGTGGCGATCCAGCGTGCGGGCGAGTCCTCGAGGCAGCACAGCGCGCCGACCACCAGCAGGTGCTCGAACCAGCGGGGCGTGCTGAAGCTGCGGTGCGCGAGCAGCCGGTGGTAGCCGAGCGTGATGGTCTGCCCGAAGACGTGCACGCCGGCCAGGCAGAGGACGACGGCGGTCCAGGAGAAGAATGCAGGCACGAGCACCGCGAGGCAGAGCGCGTGCACCGCGACGATCGGGACGAAGTAGCGGACCAGCACCTGCCGGGGCTCGGTGGCCTCGGGGCGCTGCAGGGAAGATCGGAATGTCGTCAACGTGGGTGCCGAGGCGGGGGGAGGGGCGCCGTCGCCGGGAACGGCGCGCGCGTGCGCCGATGGGCGGACTCTACCTCGTTCCCTCCTGCGCCGCGCACTCCACCACCAGCAGCCGGCCGGCGGCGCGCTCGAAGCGTTCGCAGGCGTTGGCGTGGGCAAGTTCGGCGGCCAGCTGGCGGTCGTCGCGGATGATCTCGACGTAGGCGGGCAGGCCGGGTTCGGCCGGCGTGACGGCTGAGCGGACGGCGACGATGCATGCGGCGGCGACCGCGGCGGCCGCGACGGTGCGGACGGCGCCTTGGCGCAGGCGCCGCCGGCGTGCGGCGTGGTCGAAGGCGTCGAGGCCGCGCGCGAGGGCGTGGCGCTGGCTGGGCGTGAGATCGTTCATGGACGGTTCCTCATGGTGCGGGCACGCTCGGCGGCGCGTCGCAGGGTGCTGTCCACCGCGGCGCGGCCGAGGCCGAGCATCGCGGCAAGCTGGGTGATCGTCGCGTCGGCGCGGACCTTCAGCTCGAAGAGAGACTGCTCCTGGTCCGTGAGCCCGGCGATGTCGGCGGCCTCGCGGCGGATGTCCTCGAGCAGGTCGTGGTCCGCGAGGAACGCAACCGACTCGCGTCGGTCCTCGGCGACCTGAAGCTCCCGTGCGCGGCGGGAAAGCTCGCTGCGCAGGAGGTCGATCGCCGCGCTGCGCACCACGCGCCGCAGCCAGGCGTCGAGGCTGGCGGCGCTCGGGCACCGGCACGGGCGCCGGGCGATGCGCAGCCATGCCTCCTGCGCCACGTCGTCGGCGAGGTCGCGCCGGCGTCCGAGCCGTCGCGCGGATTCCCTCTCGACGAACCCGCAGCGCTCCCGGAAGAGCGCTTCGTACGCCGTGCGGTCGCCGGCCACCATCCGCGCGGTGCAGCGATCGACCGACGGGCCGTCGAACCCGTCGGCCGCGGAGCCGTTCTGGTGCGGGGCGTGCACGGAGGCGGCGACCGTCACGATCCCGAGGCGGAACGCGACTCGCGCACGCCCGCGGCGGCGGGCAGCGCGCGCACGGCGGTGCGCACGGCGTCGAGCTCGTCGGTGGTCCCGTGGACGAAGAGCATGCCCGACTCGCGGTGCAGGCGCATGCGGAATCCGGCCGAACGCGCGCCGGGCGCGAGGCCCGCGTCGATGGCGCGGATGACCCCGTCCTGGCCGGCCTCCGCGGCGGCGCGGTCGGCGGCATCGGCCGGGACCGCGGGCAGCCGGAACAGGGCCACGGGCGACTCGGCCTCGAGCGCGGCGCCAGGCTCGGCCGTCTTCACGCGCGCCTTGATCTGCATGGACTCCGTGCGGCCGCCGGCGAGCAGCACGTGGACGGGCTTCACGAGTTCCACGCCGGGCTTGGTGCCGGAGTCGAGGGTGACGTCCACGGTGAAGGACGCGCCGGGCGAGATCGGGCCCTTCGGCGGATCGGAGACCTTGGTGCAGCCGCAGCCGGCCTTGATGGCCTCGATGGTGATCGGTGCGTCGCTTGCGTTGGTGATCGTGAGGGTGCCCTTGCCGGGGGTGCCGATCACCAGCTCGCCGAGCTCGAGCGTGGCAGGCGAGAACTTCAGGACTGGCGCGGCAGCCACCTGGCCCGCCTGTGCACACGGCGCGGCGGCCAGCGGCGCGGGCGCGGCCGCGAGCAGGGCGGGGAGGACGGCGATCGGCAGGGCGATGGTCTGGATCAGGTGCATGGGTGACTCCTTTGCATGAAGAACGGAGCCGGCGATCGGAGTGCGTCGCCGCCGGCGCGGTACCTTGGGAAATCGATGAATTCCGCGACCCTGGCCCGTGCCGCCGCCGCTTCCGCCTTGGCCGTCGTCCTCTCGGCTTCGGCCGACTGGCCGAACCTCGGCGGCAATGCCGCGCAGAACGGCCTGAGCTCGGCGACCGGGCCGTCCTCGGCCGCGCAGGCCTGGTCACGCACCAACATGCCGTGCCTCATCTCGTGGATCCCGATCGTCGAGGGCGGCCGGATCTTCACCGTGCGCCAGACGTACGCGCAGGCGCCGTACAACCCGCCCCCCGGCGAGGCGCGCGTCCACTGCCTTGACCTGGCGACGGGCAGCACGCTCTGGACGTTCGACTGCCCCTTCGAGGCCGGCGACTGGACCACGGTGGTGTACGGCGCGCGCAACGGGCGCGTCTTCGTCGGCCGCGGCGGGAACGGATCGAGCTCGGCAGCGCGCGTCCATTGCCTGAGTGCCGCGACCGGCGCCGTGCTGTGGGTCTCCGCCGACGAAGTGCGCACCGGAAGCTACGACGGCGTCGCGTTCATGGACGACGGCGACCCGATCTTCGCCTGCAACACGGAGCTGCGCCGCATCGATGCCGAGACCGGCGCCACGGTGTGGTTCGCGTCGCGCACGTGCAGCGTGAGCGGAAACTGCGGTCCTGCGCGCGACGGCGACGCGATCTACCTCGACGAGGCGGGACCGGGCGGCCAGCGGATCTCGCGCTTCAGCGCGACCACGGGCCAGCGGCTCTACAGCAGCCAGGTGATGCCGGGGTTCCTGAACCAGTGCTCGCCGTTCTGCGCCCCGGGGGGATTGGTCTTCTACC
>VEQS01000026.1 GCA_018883105.1 Phycisphaerales bacterium | reverse complement strand
GTCCGCAGACTGCTCGCGGGCGCTCGCTTCAGGCAGGCACGCCTGCATGCGCCGCACGTCCTCGAGGTGCGTGGGCAAGCTCGCTCCCACGCTGCGCCGCACGCTGCCACAGGCGAAACTCACGCCGATCCGAGCATCCGCCGGTCCTGGCGCGAAGGTGAAGGGAAAGAGCTGGCACGCGATCGGCTTGGCCTCGAGCCCGAATCGCGCGTGAATGCGGCACTTGCCGCCCTCGCCAAGGAAGATGCAGGCGCCGTCCGGGCGCTGACGAAGCCATCGTCGCCCCGCGAAGTCGATCCAGAACGGTCCGCCAAGTTCGCGCTCCCAGCCCTGCGATCGCACGCGCTCGAAGTCATCGCCGCGCAACTCGATCGTGAAGTCGCGGCAGCAGTCGCCGCAGCCGTGGCAGCTGTAGCGCTGCTCGGCAATCGCAGGCATGAGCACAGGAAGGCGCATGGTCATCCGAGCATCCGGATCGCTTCGACCATCGCCCGTGCCGCGTGACCGCGATGGCTGCGCGCGTTCTTCGCCTGGGGCGACAACTGCGCACTCGAGCAACCTGCGTCATCCAGCCACAACCACGGGTCGTACCCGAAGCCGTGGCTGCCGCGTGGCGCGTCGCCGATCCGTCCCTCGAACGCGCCACGGGTCTCCGCCAGCACCCGACCTGCCGAGTCCGCCAGGCACATGCAGCACACGAAGCGAGCCGAGCGACGATCCGCCGGGATTCCACGCATGCGCTCGGCCAGCTTCACGTTGTTGCGCGCATCGCGCTCGGCGCGCGTGCCGTGCGCGCCTGCCCAGATCGCGCTGTCCACGCCAGGTTCGCCGCCCAGCGCGTCCACCTCCAGCCCAGAGTCATCGGCAAGCACCGTTCGTCCGGTCGCCTTCGCGTACGCCACCGCCTTGATGCGCGCGTTCGCCTCGAAGGTGCGACCCGTCTCGTCAGGCTCCGGACATGCGCCGCCCACCTCGTCCAGCGACCGCACCACCAGCCCCGACGGCCCCAGGATCGCGCGGATCTCCTCGACCTTGTGCGGGTTGCCGGTGGCCACCACGATCTCTCGCGGCGCGCTCACGTCTGGATCACGCCGGTGCGAAGCGGCGCATCCATCGGCGCCATGTGCGCCAGCGCCAGCGCGAAGGCCAGCTCCTCGCGGGTTCGCGCGGGCTCGATGATGCGATCCACCCAGCCGCGACTGGCGCCGTAGCGGATGTCCTGCTGCTCGCTGTAGCTGGCGGTGATCGCCTTCAGCAGCTGCGCGCGCATCGCCTCGTCGACCTTCTCGCCCTTGCGCTCGCGCGCGGCGAGGTCGATCTGCAGCAGCGTGCTCGCCGCCTGCGCCGCGCCCATCACGCTGCAGCGCGCACCGGGCCACGCCAGGGTGAGGAGTGGGTCGAACGCGCGGCCGCACATCGCGTAGTTGCCGGCGCCGAAGCTCCCGCCGAGGACCAGCACGACCTTCGGCACCACGCAGTTGGACATGGCGTTCACCATCTTCGCGCCGGCGCGGATGATGCCGCCCTGCTCGCTGTCGCGGCCGACCATGAAGCCGGTGGTGTCGTGCACGAAGAGGAGCGGGATGCGTCGCTGGTTGCAGTCCATGATGAACCGCGCGGCCTTGTCGGCGCTGTCGTCGTAGATCACCGCCGGCATGTTCGAGGCCACGGAGGGCCCGGCCCTTCCGCCGGCCATCTTCTTCTGCGTGAGCTTCTTCTGGTTGGCGACGATCCCGACCGGGAACCCGCCGATCCGGGCATAGGCGCAGACGAGCGAGCGGCCGTACTCGGCGCGGTACTCGTCCATGCTGCCGCCGTCGACCACGCAGGCGAGCAGCTCGGACATGTCGTACTGCTCGCCCGGACGGTCGCGGAACACCGCGAGCGCGTCGGCCGGGTCACGCGCGGGCGCGGCCGGCGCCTCGGGCGGCTGGGGCACGCGCGGGGCGGCACGGCTCGCCCGCATCAGGCTGCGCAGGCGTGCGAGGCACGCCGGGTCGTCCTTCTCGCGGAAGTCGATCGTGCCGGAGACCTGGGCGTGCATCTGGGCGCCGCCGAGGTCCTCGCTCGAGACGTCCTGCCCGATCGCCGCCTTCACCAGGGCGGGACCCGCCAGGTACAGGCCGCTGCCCTCGGTCATCAGGAGCGTGTCGCAGAGGACCGGCAGGTAGCCGCCGCCCGCCACGCAGTTGCCCATGATGGCCGCGTACTGGGGGATGCCGGCGGCGCTGATCACCGCATTGTTGCGGAAGATGCGGCCGAAGTCGTCGGTGTCGGGGAAGACGTCCTCCTGGAGCGGCAGGAAGACGCCGGCGCTGTCCACGAGGTAGACCAGCGGCAGCCGCGCGCGCTCGGCGATCACCTGCGCGCGGATGATCTTCTTGCAGGTCATCGGGAAGAACGCGCCCGCCTTCACGGTGGCGTCGTTGGCCACCACCATCGCCTGCCGGCCCTCGACCGTGCCGATGCCGGTGACCACGCCCGCGGCCGGCGCGCCGCCGTACTCGCGGTACATGTTCCACGCCGCGAACAGGCCGCACTCCAGGAAGTGCGTGCCGGGGTCGAGCAGCGCGCCGATCCGCTCGCGCGCGGTCATGCGGCCGTGGCGGTGCTGGCGCTCGATGCCCGAGGGCCCCCCGCCCTGCTCGATGCGCGCGGCATCGGCGACGAACTGGGCGATCGCGGCGTGGATCCCTTCGGCTGCGGCGGCGGTGGACATGCGGCGGGAGAGCATAGGACCGCACGCCGCGTTGCCGATAACGGCGCGTTCCGCGGGCCGTGCGGCACGGTTGTGGGGCGCCTTCCTTCCACTACACTGTTCGGCTCGATTCAACGAAGGAAGCGATACGACGCAATGACGATTTCCGCAACGAAGAAGGCCGCCGTGATCGGCGCCAACCGGACCCACGCCACCGACACGGGCTCGCCCGAGGTCCAGGTGGCCATCCTCAGCGAGCGCATCGGCGCGCTGCAGGAGCACTTCAAGGCCAACCCGAAGGACCACCACGGCCGCCGCGGCCTGCTGTTCATGGTCGGCCGCCGCAACCGTCTCCTGGGCTACCTCGCGCGCACCGACCGCGAGCGCTACCAGAAGCTCATCCAGAAGCTCGGACTCCGCAAGTAAGGCGCGCAGCCCCGGCCGCCCGACGGCGGCAGTCGGCATTGCGCAGCCTTCCGCGAACCGGACGGACCTGCGCCGTGGCACTGCCCCGACGGCGGACGGACATCGTGCATCCGCACGCTGCCGCCGGCACCGAGCCACCCCGAACCAACGAAACGCCAGAGAAAGAAAGAGGCCAGAAATGTCAGAGAACACCATCAAGCACGTCGTCGTCGAGCGCGAGATCGGCGGGCGCACCCTCCGTCTCGAGACCGGCAAGGTCGCCAAGCTCGCCAGCGGCGCCATGATCATCAGCTACGGCGACACCGTCGTCCTGTGCACCGCGGTGCGCGCCAACCCGCGCGCGGGCATCGACTTCTTCCCCCTGACCTGCGACTACCGCGAGCGCACCGCCGCCGCCGGCAAGTACCCGGGCGGCTTCAAGAAGCGCGAGGGCGCGCCGAGCGAGAAGGAGATCCTCACCATGCGGATGATGGATCGCCCGATCCGCCCGCTGTTCCCCGAGGGCTTCATCGACGAGATCCAGCTGCAGTGCATCGTGCTCAGCCACGACGGCCAGAACGACAGCGACGTCCTCGCCTGCACCGGCGCGAGCGCCGCGCTCTCGGTCACCGACGCTCCCTTCCAGGGCCCCATCGCCACCGTGCGCGTGGGCCGCGTCATCACCGAGCAGGGCGCGCAGTTCGTGATCAACCCGACGGTCGCGCAGCTCGACTTCAGCGACCTCGACCTGGTGCTGTCCGGCCACAGGGACGGCGTCAACATGATCGAGGTCGGCGCCGCCGAGATCGACGAGAAGTCGATGCTCGACGCGATCCGCTTCGGCTGGGAGCACGGCATCAAGCCCATCCTGTCGATGATCGACGAGCTGCGCACCAAGTGCGGCGCGCCCGAGCACAAGATGGGCGCCCCCGTGCTGCCCTCCGACGAGGTGATGAAGCTCGTCAAGGAGAAGGCGTGGGACTCCATGAAGGACGCCCGCCGGATCCCCGGCAAGCGCGACCGCAACGCCAAGGTCGACGAGGTCAAGAAGTACGTCCTGGACACCTTCTTCGCGATGCCCGCGGGCGACGTGTCCTTCGGTGCCTGGCAGGCCGCCGACAAGCGCGCCAAGGAGGCCAAGGAGGCCCTGCGCATCCTCGAGAAGAAGATCACGCATGACCTGGTGTCCAACCACGGCGTCCGCCCGGATGGCCGCACCAAGGACCAGATCCGCAGGCTGGACATGGAGGTGGGCATCCTGCCCCGCACCCACGGCAGCGCCTTCTTCCAGCGCGGCGAGACGCAGTCGATCGTCACGTGCACGCTCGGCACCATCAAGGACGAGCAGATCGTCGACGGACTGCTGCCGGAGTACGCGAAGAAGTTCTACCTGCACTACAACTTCCCGCCCTTCTGCACCGGCGAGGCCGGCCGCATCACCGGCCCCGGCCGCCGCGAGATCGGCCACGGCTCGCTCGCCGAGCGCAGCCTGCGCGCGATCCTGCCGAACCCCGAGGAGTTCCCCTACACCGTCCGCCTGATCAGCGACATCACCGAGTCCAACGGCTCGAGCTCGATGGCGAGCGTGTGCGGCGGCTGCCTGGCGCTCATGGACGCGGGCGTGCCCATCAAGGCCACCTGCGCGGGCATCTCGGTCGGGCGCTTCACCAGCTCCGACGGCAAGGTCGGCCACGTGATCGACATCATCGGCGAGGAGGACTTCTTCGGCGAGATGGACTTCAAGGTGAGCGGCACCCGCGAGGGCATCACCGGCATCCAGCTCGACCTGAAGGCCCGCGGCCTGTCGATCGAGGAGATCGAGGTCATCTTCGAGATCGCCCGCAAGGGACGCCACGACATCATCGGCCAGATGGAGGCCGTGATCGCCGCGCCGCGCGCGGACATCTCGAAGTACGCGCCGCGCATCATCACGGTCAAGATCGACCCGGAGAAGATCGGCAAGCTGATCGGCCCGGGCGGCAAGACCATCCGCGGCATCCAGGAGCGCACCGGCGCGCAGATCGACGTCGAGGAGGACGGAACCGTCTTCATCGCGTGCTCCGACAGCGAGAAGGCCGCCATCGCGCGCGCCGAGGTCGAGGCGCTCGGCGCCGAGATCAAGGTCGGCTCGATCTACGAGGGCAAGGTCATCTCGATCAAGGAGTTCGGCGCGTTCATCGAGCTCGCCCCGGGATCGGACGGCATGTGCCACGTGTCCGAGCTGGCGCACGGCTTCGTGAAGAACGTCACCGACGTGGTCAAGATCGGCGACGTCGTGAAGGTCAAGGTCATCAACGTCGACGACAGCGGCCGCGTCAAGCTCAGCCGCAAGGCGCTGATGGAGATGCCGGCCGGCGGCGAGGGCGGCGGCGGCGGAGACCGTGGGGATCGCGGCGATCGCGGCCCCCGTGGCGACCGTGGCCCCCGCGGCGACCGTGGCGATCGTCGCGACGGCGGCCGCCGCGAGCGCGAGGGCAGCCCCTCGGGCAGCGACCGCGCGTAAGTCGTTCGCGTTCAACCACCTGCGGCCGGGGCATGCGCAAGACGCGTGCCCCGGCCGCACGGATCTCCCCGGAAGAGTGCACAATCGGTCCACCCCCGCGTGGAAACCGCTTGCACAAGTCCGGAAACAGGTTCACAATACGTGAGGCTCGGGTCGTGGGGAGCCTCGGGTTCACACCCCAGCCCCTGCGTGCGTCCTTCGGTGGCGTCGGGGGCAGTTCCGAACGACGGATCCAGCAACATGGCGAACAACAGTCTCGAGAACGTCGAAGGCCAGGTGAAGTGGTTCGATCCCCGCAAGGGCTTCGGCTTCATCGTCGGTCCCGACGGCCAGGACATCTTCGTCCACTTCTCGGTGATCGAGCAGGAGTCCGGCTTCCGGACCCTCAATGACGGCGAGATGGTGGTCTATTCGGCATCGCAGGGCGCCAAGGGCTGGGCCGCCACCAAGGCGCGCTCGCTGACCCGCGTGCCGGCCGCCGGCTCGGGCGCTTGAGCCTCATCACGGCGTCCGGGTCGGCCACGTGGATCGCGATCCTCGCGGTCGATGCCCTCGTCCTCGGGGGCGTCGCGTGGTGGATGGCCCGCGCGATGCGCACGCGCGTGCAGGAGGCCGGGCGCTCCGCCGCCGAGGACGCGCGCAACGCCGAGATCGCCTCGATGACCCGGGGCCTCGCGCACGAGATCAAGAACCCGCTCTCCACCGTGGCGCTCAACGCGCAGATGCTCCGCGAGGAGATCCTCGACAGCGGCATCGAGGACGCCGCGCGCGACCGCATCTCGCGCCGGGTGGACACGCTCGCCCGCGAGACGACGCGCCTGCGCGACATCCTGAACGACTTCCTCCGCTACGCCGGGCGCCTGCAGCTCGACCGCCGCACGGTCGACGTGCGCGAGTCCGTGGCCGAGCTCGTCGACTTCTTCATGCCGCAGGCCGAGCAGGCGGGCGTGCGGCTCGACGACGGCCCGCCCGGACCGCCGGCCGAGGCCGAGGCCGACCCCGCGCTCCTCAAGCAGGCGGTGCTCAACCTGCTGCTGAACGGCGTGCAGGCGATGGAGTCGCTGCCCCCCGAGCGGCCGCGCACGCTCACCATCCGCATCGCGCCGGCGGCCGGCGACGGGCGCCCCGCCCCACGCGTGGCGATCGAGGTGTCGGACACCGGGCCCGGGCTCTCCGCCGAGGCACGCGCCCGCGCGTTCGAGCCCTACTTCACGACCAAGGCTGGCGGCAACGGTCTCGGCTTGGCCACCGCGCGCCGGATCGTCGAGGCGCACGGCGGCAGCATCGAGGCGCTCGACGCCCCGGGCGGGGGCGCGCGCTTCCGCATCGAGCTGCCCGCGCGGGTCAGTCCAGCCAGTCCTTCTTCCTGAGCCGCTCGGGCACGTACGTCTCGGAGACGTACGAGATGTCCTTGGTGATGAGCGACTCCACCTCCATCTTGAAGCCGTTGGAGAGGAGCGCGTCGATCTCCTTCTGCCAGCCCTTGTGGCCGGCGAACCACGGGTAGGCGGCGATCTCCCGCGCGCGCTTGACGTCGTTCTCGGTGAGGTCGATCTTCACCGCGTCGTCGAGGCCGCACTCGCGGAAGTCCTTGGCGCGGATCCCCAGGAACTTGGCCTCGGGGATGGCCAGGCGCGTGCTCTCGAAGGCCAGCGAGATCGATCCCTGCTTGATGACGCTGTAGATGTAGTGGCCCCAGGGGTCGTTGTCGAGCACGCAGATGATCGGCAGCCCCAGCTCCTGGTTCAGGCGCTGCAGCAGGCGCCGGCAGCCGCGCGGGGGCTGGCCCGCGCCGTGCGTCAGGATGCAGTTGTTCTTCTCCCAGAAGCGGTCCTCGTTGAAGCGGTTCCAGACCGTGCCCTTCTCGACGTGCAGGACGAACTTCGCCTCGCACTTCTTGAACTGGATGACGTCCGGCTCGACGATCGACGGGAGCGCGTACCCGCCCGAGCCCATGCGCCGGCAGTCGATCTCGTCGCCCTTGTCGACGATGGTGATGTTCCCCACCATCGAGCCGCGGTTCTCGGCGAAGACGTGGAGCTCCTCGCGCAGGGCGCCGAGCGCCACCTCGAGGTCCTCGAGGATCGGGTCGCTCTCGTCCTGCACGTCGAAGGTGTTCTCCTTCGTGCCGGCCACCGTGTGCTTGGCCTTGTAGAAGACGCCGCGGAGGCTGCTCGTCTTCTGCGCCGCGATCAGGTCCTTGATCGTCGAGGCATGCAGCATCGTCTGCATGAACTGCTTGGCGGTCTTCAGGTCGAAGAGCGGCCGCTCGGCGGTGCCGGGGCCCATCTCCAGGATCCCGCGCTTTCGGTTCCAGATCGTGTTGCTCTTGGTGCGGGTGGGGATCTCGAGCTTCGGCTCGCGGCCGGCGAGCGAGGACTTCGCCACGCCGGAGACGAGGTCGACGATCTTCTTCGTGGTGGCCGCGTCGCGCTCCTTCAGGCTGCGGGACGGGGCGGCGGTCTTCTTGCGTGCCATGGTGGGAGGAGGTGCTCGCGTCCGGGAGGCGTGCGGTCAGAACAGGTCGGGGCCGGCGGACTTGCCGCCGCGTGACGGGCCGCGCGCGGCGGCCTTGGCGGCGCGGGCGCGCAGCTCGGCACGGGCGGGATCGGGCTTCGGCTCGCGCTTCTTCCGGCGGCGCGCGGGCGCCTCGGGCTCGGGGGCGGGTGCGGCAGCCGCGGCCGGCGCGCCGCCGACCGGGGCGATCGCCTCGGGCACGACGATGACGCCCTCGACCTCGGCCGGGTCGTCCTTCATGACCTTGCCGTCCTCGTCGAGCACCTGGTCGGCGACCGCGGTGCGCGCCTTGGCCTGCTTGAGCAGCGCGTCGTACACCTTCCTCGCGTCCTCGCCGGTGATGTCGTTGATCGCCTTGGCGATCTCGCCGATGTAGCGCTCGAAGACGTCGCGGCGCTCGCCCTCGCGGCGCATCCGCTGGCGCTTGCGCAGGTAGGCGCCGAGCTTGCGCCCGCACTCCATGAGCGCGAGCTTCATCTCCTTGCGGATCTCGTCGTAGTCGGCGATGGCCTCCTTGCTCTCGCTGGTGAAGGGCACCCAGACCGAGGCCATGTGGATCATGATGACGAGCGGCCCGACCGGCAGGCTGCCGCGCGGCTGCTGGAGCGCGTAGTTCTTCCACGCGGTCTCGGTGACCGCCTTGAAGCTCGAGCAGGCGCTCTGCTGGAAGAGGAGCGGCACGCGGTTGGCGAAGCGGATGACGCGCGCGGGCTCGTCGCCGGGCAGCTCGCCGCCGAAGGCCATCGCCGCCTCGATCTGGAACGGACGGCCGCGGTAGACCTCGGCCGAGCGGCTCGACGCCGCATAGAACTCGGCGCGCACGCCCTTGAGCATCCCGGCGAGCAGCTGGCGCACGCCGATCGGCGCGAGGCAGTCGGTGGGCGGCGGCGCGAGCTTCGATTCCTGGAAGACCTTGTAGAGCTTCTCCGCCTGCGGGGGCTCGATGGCGCCGGCCTTGGTGCGGCTGGTGACGCCGATCGCCTCGCACATCGAGCTCGCGGTGGCCGCGCTCACGCGGCAGAACCGGTCCTGCAGGAACGAATAGAGCGTGCCGCCCTTCTCGGCGAGCTCGTAGTCCTTCAGCATCTGGAGCAGGATGCCGAGCTCGATTCCCTTGGGGTGCGGCTGGATCTCCTGCGTCTCCGGGGGCAGCTCCTGCACGCCGCGCGGGAACACGATCACGCCGTTGGTCTCGGTGGTCACCGTGGCCTTCGCGGCCGCGGTCGCCTCCGCGGCGGCGAGGACGTCCGGTTCCTCGTCCTCGGTGACCCGCGAGGGCGGCACGAAGACGATGCGCGCATGCGGGTTGGCGATCGCGGTGAGCTCGAGGAACTCGTCGACCGAGCCGCGGCCCTTCTGGTACTTGCCGTCGAGCTCGATGCTCACGGACGTGCCGGTGGGGAACGCGGCCTCGGTGAGGAAGCCGCCCTGCTCGGCGAGGGCGCGCGTGCCGGAGCTCAGCTCGCGGAACCGCCGCGGCGGGAACTCCTTGACCTCCTTGTCGAAGGTGACCTCGGCACGGTTGGTCTTGGTGTTCATCGCCAGCTCGATGTGGTGGGTCGGCTGGCCCGCCTTCGGCTTGGTGAAGATCTCCATCGGGCGGCCGGTGGTGATCAGGCCGTACATGCCGGCGGCGCTGATGCCGATGCCCTGCTGCCCGCGGCTCATCTTCAGTCGGTGGAACTTCGAGCCGTAGAGCAGGCGCCCGAAGATGTTCTCGACCTGCTTGCGCACGATGCCGGGGCCGTTGTCGACGATGGTGACCCGGTAGCGCGAGCTCTTGGCGGTGGCGGGTCGGCCCGGCTCGAGGTCCTCGACGATGACCGCGATCTCGGGCAGGATGCCCGCCTCCTCGCAGGCGTCGAGGGAGTTGTCCACCGCCTCCTTGACGGTGGTGAGCATGGCCTTGCGCGGGTTGTCGAAGCCGAGCAGGTGGCGGTTCTTCGCGAAGAACTCGCTGACCGAGATGTCGCGCTGGCGCGCGGCCATGCTCTCGGCGTCGGCCCGGGGTGCGGTCTTCTTCCTGCGCGGCTCAGCCATCGCAACGGCTTCCTTGGCTGTCATTCGTCGGGGCCTCCATGCCTGCCGGGCGGGCGCCGGGCGGGGCAACTACGGTAGCAGCATCGGCGAAACCCCCCTCCCCGCAGGGCAATTTCGCTATCATCCGCGCCCTTCGCCACCGACCACGGAGACACCATGGAAACCAGCCTCATCATCCTCAAGCCCGACGCCGTCCAGCGAGGCCTCATGGGCCGCATCATCAGCCGCTTCGAGGACAAGGGCCTCCAGGTCGTGGGCGCGAAGCTCATGCGGATCACGCCCGAGCTGGCCGCGCAGCATTACAAGGACCACGTGTCCAGGCCCTTCTACCCGGGCCTGGTGAAGTTCATGACCTCGAGCCCGGTCATGGTCCTGGCCATCCGCGGCAACGGCGCGGTCGCCATCTGCCGGAACATGATGGGCGCGACGTTCGGCTCGAAGGCCGCCGCCGGCACGATCCGCGGCGACTTCGGCGTCTCCAACAGCTTCAACCTGATCCACGGCTCCGACAGCCCCGAGGCCGCGGCCCGCGAGCTCTCGCTCTTCTTCAAGGCGGGCGAGGTGCAGGAATTCGACCGTGCCGGCGACGCGTGGGTCTACGACATGTCCGGCGGCAAGCCGGAGTGATCGCGCCCCGCGTTGCGGGGTCGCCAATACAATGACCAATAATCGCGCGCTGCTCCTCGTGGGCGGCGCGCGGTTGTCATTGGGCATGCTCAGCGGCCAAAAGCCCCGCCCCGCAGCACCGGAGAGCCCGAATCCCGGATGATGATTCCTTGATTTCACTCTTTTGTGAATCCGAAGCGAACGGTCGGCGAACCGCCCTCGTAGCAAGACACGGACGGCGCACCGGCGCCCCAACCACGAGGAGTGCTCGCCATGCCCGCGATGAAGGTCCTCTCGAAGACCCTGGCTCCCGCCCGACGCGCCCTCGGCCGAACGTCGCGCCGCGACATCGACGAGGCGACCCGGATCCTCGCCGACGAGGTGGACTTCATGGACCACCCGGACTTCCACAAGGCCGGCGCCGAGCGACGGATCTTCGAGCAGGCCCCTGCGGTGCCGAAGCCCACGGTGACGTGGTACCGGCCGATGATGGACGAGATCGGCACGGCCCAGCCGCGCCGCTACGAAGGCGTGCTCCTCACCGCCGCCCAGGAGCGCGTGATCTTCATGCAATACAACTTCGCGCGCTACCGGCTGCACCGCATCCAGCGGTCGCTGCGCGGGAAGTCCCCGGACGCGGCCACCGCGCGCGACGCGCTGCGCTGGCACCGCACCGCCGCGCAGCTGCGCGACCAGATCGCCGAGACGAACCTGGCGCTGGTGCTGGCCATGGCCAAGCGCGTGCGCCTGCCGGAGGGCGACTACCCCGACCTGATCGGCGAGGGGAACATGGCGCTGATGCGCTCCGTGGACAAGTTCGACTGCGGGCGCGGCTTCAAGTTCAGCACGTATGCGTGCCGCGCCATCCTGAAGGCGTTCAGCCGCCACGGCCTCAAGCTCGCCAAGCATCGCCAGCGCTTCCCGGTCGAGTTCGACCCGGCGCTCGAGGATGGCGACAAGGCCGCCGTCGCGCGCGTCGACCAGGAGCGCCGCGACGCCGCCGAGGTGCGCACCATCGTCGAGACCAACCGCGCCGACCTGAGCGAGGTGGAGCGTGCGGTCGTGATGCACCGCTTCGCGCTCGAGGGCACGGAGCCCGGCCGGCCGCCGACGCTGGCGCAGGTCGGGCGGCTCGTGGGCCTCACCAAGGAACGCGTGCGCCAGATCCAGCACTCCGCGCTCGCGAAGATCCGGCGCGCGCTCGAGGGCGACGCGGGCGACGACTCCGGCCTGATGACCGTCAACTGACGCGGCGCGCAAGCAGCGCGATCACCGCCGTCGACGCGCCGTGCGCGGCGGCGAAGGCGGCGATCATCCACGCGTAGTCCGCGTACGTGGCATCGCCGTCGCCGCCGAGCGCGGTGACCGCGGCGATGGAGAGCGCGGTCCCCGAGAAGAACCCGAGGTCGCCGGCCGCGCGGAAGGCGCCGAGCGCGACCGTGCCGCGGCCGGTCTCGGCGGCCAGGGCGAGCGAACTCGCGAACATCGTGCCGGCGAGGATCCCGACCGCCACCATCACCGCGCCGAGCGCGGGCTGGCTCGAGGCCGCGAGCGGCAGCAGCCCGAACGCGACGGCATAGCCCGCGCCCGCGACGAGCCGCACGCGCAGGCTGCCGAGCCGGTCACACAGCGCGCCCGCCGGGCCCGTGCACACCGCCATCAGGATGAGCGGCAGGCCGATCAGCCAGCCACGCTGCCCCGCCGAGTAGCCGAGGAACGTGGCGAGCACGCCGGGAAGCGTGGTCGTGATCAGGCCGCCGGTGGCGCGGTCGAAGAACGCCATCACGCAGGTCCAGGCGAGCGGCCGCGGGCGGTCGTCGAAGGTGCCGGCCCGGACGCCCACGGCATGCGCCGCGCCCGAGGCGGCGCCGGGCGCATCCTCGGGCTCGACCGCCGCCAGCCCCGCGATCCAGCGGCGGTACACGAGTGCGCCGACCGCCACCAGGACGCTCGCGAGCGCCGACACGCCGAACACCGCGAGCGCCACGTCCGCGCCGGCGCCCGCGGCACCGTCGGGCGCGATCCGCCGCGCCGCGACGCCGCCCGCCACCGCGCCCGCGCCGAGGCCCAGCAGGAGCGGGGTCGACGCGATGCCGAGCCCCCACGCCGCGTGCGTGCCCGCGGCGCGGCGCACGAGGTCGAAGAGCGAGGCGAACACCAGCACGTCCGTCACGCCCTCGGCGACGCGGATCGCAAGCGACGCATGCAGCCCGACCGGCGCGGCGAGCGCCCCGAGCAGGACGCCGTCGGCGAGCGAGGCCACCACCAGGAGCGTCACGGGCGACCAGCGCCGGCGCGCACGCACCAGGAGCGGGATCGCCGCCGCCGCGCCCAGGAGGTTCACCGCCATGAAGGTCTGCGCCTCGCGCAGCGATGCGCCGTAGCGGTCGACCAGCAGCTCCTTGAGCACCGGCGCCGCCATGGTGTCCGGCATCGCCGAGAGCACGAGCAGCAGGCCGAGGAGGAGCGTGACGGGCGCGCGGCGCACGGATTCCCGCAAGCCTAGCGCCGCCACCGATACACTTCCCCACCCCAACGGCGAGGATCCGAGATGAGCCAGACCAAGGTCTTCGACACCCCCGAGCGCGCGCTGGACGGACTGGTCCGGGACGGGATGACCGTCGCGGTCGGGGGCTTCGGCCTGTGCGGCATCCCCGAGCGCCTGATCCTTGCGCTGCGCGACTCCGGCGTGCGCGGCCTGACCTGCGTGTCGAACAATGCCGGCGTCGACGACTGGGGCCTGGGGCTCCTGCTGAAGACCCGGCAGGTGCGGAAGATGGTCTCGAGCTACGTCGGCGAGAACGCGGAGTTCGAGCGCCAGTTCATGAGCGGCGAGCTCGAGCTCGAGTTCGCGCCGCAGGGCACGCTGGCCGAGCGCATGCGCGCCGGAGGAGCGGGCATCGCCGGCTTCTACACCAAGACCGGCGTGGGCACCGTGGTCGCCGAGGGCAAGCCGCACATGGAGTTCGACGGCGAGACCTACGTGCTCGAACGCGGCATCCGTGCCGACCTGGCGCTCGTGAAGGCGTGGCGCGCCGACGCGGCGGGCAACCTGGTGTTCCGCAAGACCGCGCGCAACTTCAATCCGATGGCCGCCACGTGCGGGCGCGTCACGGTGGCGGAAGTCGAGGAACTGGTGCCGGTCGGGTCGATCGACCCCGACGATGTGCACACGCCCGGCATCTTCGTGCAGCGCGTGGTGGTGACCGTGCCCGAGAAGCGGATCGAGCATCGCACGGTGAGCCCGGGCTGAGGCCTGCCGGCATCGCCGCGTCGGTTATCGACCGCGGTCGGCGGGACGCGCGAAATCACCTGGGACCGCCGTGCGATAGGCGGCCCGCTGGTGCGTTCGGCCTGCGCATCCGGCATCCGCGCACGCATGCGACAATTCCGGGCTCCCGGACGCCGATAGAACCCCCTCGAGACCGCCCATGAACGCCCACCCCACGATCCACCGACTCGCCCGCCCGCTCGCCGTGCTCGCCGTCGCCGCCGCGGCCGCCCTGGGCACGGCACGGCCCGCCGCGGCGCAGGCCGGCCGGCGCATGCTCTTCGCCGAGGCATTCCGCCCCGACATCATGCAGCGCGACCTGTCGCTGATGGCGCAGCAGCTGCAGCTGGAGGAGTGGCAGCGCCCGGTGATCGAGGCGCTGATCAACGACTACACGACCGCGTTCAACACCGGCGTCGACGCGATGAAGGACCGGATGCGCACGGCCTCGGAGAACGCGGTGCGCTCGGGCACCACGGGCGGCGACCAGGTGCTCCAGAAGGTGCTCGAGCCGCTGGGCAGCTGGCGCACCGAGAAGGAGCAGATGCTCGCGAAGTTCACCGCCGACGTGAAGAGCCAGCTGGGCGCGCAGCAGCTCGAGCGGTGGCCGAAGTTCGAGCGCGCGCTGCGGCGCGAGCGGCTCCTGCCCGAGGGCGACCTCTCGGGCGAGCGCGTCGACCTCTTCGCGGTGGTCGCGAGGATGCAGCCGACGCCCGCCGAGGAGGAGGCGACGGCCCCGGTGCTGGCGCAGTACGAGGTCTCGCTCGACCAGGCGCTCGCGGCGCGGTCGCAGCGGAGCAAGGAGGTGCTGCCGCGGCTGGAGGCCGCCATGTCCGCCATGGACTACGAGAAGATGGGCGACCTGCAGGACCAGGTCATGCAGGCGAGCGTCGCCGTGCGCGAGGCCAACGACGCCGCGATCGAGTCGATCGCGGCGGCGATGGGCGCGCGCGGCCCGGAGTTCCGCAGGGCGGCGCTCGAGGACGGCTACGCCGACGTCTACCGCATCCACCCGGTGATGGTGCTCATGCAGCAGGTTCGAAAGCTGCCGTCGCTCAGCCCCGAGCAGGTGGCGCAGGTGGACGCGCTCACGCAGGAGTTCGCCGGGGCGTGCGACCAGGCCAACGCGAAGCTCGCGGCGGTCGTGAAGGCAGAGGAGCCCAAGGCCGCCAAGCGGCGCGCCCGCGCGATGATGGAGCGCAAGGCCGGCGCGCCGGCGAGCGCGCCCGGCACCAAGCCCGACGACGAGGTCGCCAAGGCACGCGCGGAGAAGGAGGCCATGGGCCAGCCCTACCGCGAGCGCCTCATGGCGATCCTTGGGCCCGAGCAGCTTGCCGAGATCAACGGGCCGTCGCCCGACGAGACCGAGCGCGAGAAGCTCAGGCTGATGGCCGACCCAAAGGGCCTCGGGCCGAAGGCGCAGGAAGAGGGCGGCGGCGACGGCGTCGAGCCGAACCCGAACAATCCCTCGGGTGCGGACGCCCCGCCGCCGCCGGCGAAGATCCGCCCCGACGACCGGTCGCAGGGCGGGCAGCGCCGCAAGACGGCCGATCCCGCCGGCGAGCCCGCGGGCGGCGGCCAGCCTCGCTGAGCGGCGGAAGCGACATGGACCACGACGCGCAGCCCACCGCCGCACGATCCCCCGCCGACGAGGCCCGGGCGGTCGCGTCCGCGGGCGCCGACGTGACGTTGCGCGAGCGCTGCCGGCTGTTCGGCATCGAGTGGTCGGACGAGCTGCCGGAGGCCTCGGCGGGCGCCGCCGAGCGGCTGCCGCCGGACGCGGCGGTGCGCCTGCGCGTGGTGCCGCTGCGCATCGAGCGCGGGCGGATGGTGGTGGCGATGGTCGACCCGCTCGACGTCGGGGCGATCGACGAGGCAGCGGCCCTCGCGCGGCTGCCGGTGGTGCGCATCGGACTGGAGCCGGCGCTCTTCGGCGAGCTGATGCGCGCGGTCTACGGCACCACCGCGGCCCGGATGGCCGAGAGCCTGGCCGGCGACAGCGAGCTCTCGGGCGGGGAGATCGAGCACAACCTCGATGCCATCGAGGCGGACGACGTCCACCGGATGGCCGAGCAGCCGACGCTCATCAACCTGGTGAACCTCATCATCCTGGAGGCGATCCAGAACCGCACGTCGGACATCCACATCGAGCCCTTCGAGACCGAGCTCAAGGTGAAGTACCGCATCGACGGCGTGCTCACCGAGCGGCCCTCGCCGCCCAAGCACCTGCAGCCGGCGCTGATCGGGCGCGTGAAGATCATGGCCCACATGAACATCGCCGAGCGCTACGTGCCCCAGGACGGGCACATCACGCTCCGGTTCGAGGGCCGCAAGGTCGACATCCGCGTCAGCACGGTGCCCACGGTGTACGGCGAGAGCATCGTGATGCGAATCCTCGACAAGAGCTCGCTGCCGCTCGACCTCGTCAGCCTGGGGATGCGCGAGCAGATGCGCGGGATCATGGACAAGATGATCCAGAAGCCGCACGGGATGGTGCTGGTCACCGGCCCGACCGGGAGCGGCAAGACCACCACGCTCTACGCGTGCCTCAACAAGCTCTACGACCCGCGCAAGAAGATCATCACCATCGAGGACCCGGTCGAGTACGAGCTCACCGGCATCAACCAGATCCCGGTGAACCCGAAGCGCGGGCTGACCTTCGCCACGGGCCTGCGCGCGATCCTGCGCCAGGACCCGGACGTCATCTTCGTCGGCGAGGTGCGCGACGCCGAGACGGTCGACATCGCGATCCGCTCCGCGCTCACCGGCCACCTGCTGTTCAGCACGCTGCACACCAACGACTCGATCTCCTCGGTCGGCCGCCTCGTCGACATGGGCGCCGAGCCGTTCCTGATCGCGAGCGTCCTGGAGGGCCTGCTGGCCCAGCGCCTCGGCCGCCGCCTGTGCCGCGAGTGCACGGTGCGCACCCCGATGACCGAGGAGGTCGCCTCGCGCATCACGCCCGAGGAACGCGCCCTATTCACCGACGGCGTCGCCGCGGGCAAGGGCTGCGAGAAGTGCAACGGCTCGGGGTTCCGCGGACGCATGGGCTTCTACGAGATCGCCCGGATCAACGCGCGCCTGCGCGAGGGCATCAGCAAGAACCGCACGACGCTCGACCTGCGCGGCCTGGTCGACCCCGACTTCACCACCATGCGCGACGACGGCATGGCCAAGGCCGCGGCCGGGCTGACCACCGTGGACGAGGTGCTGCGGGCCACGCAGGACATCGACGACGGCTGAGCGCCGACGCATGCCGACCTTCAGGCACCAGTCGATCGACCGCACCGGCACACTGACCGCCGGCGTGCTCGCCGCGCCGGATCGCGCCACCGCGATCCGCCAGCTGCAGGCGCAGGGCATGGTGCCGACGGCGCTCGAGGCCGCCGAGCCCGAGGCGCCGGCGAGGGCGGCGGCACCGGCGCCCGCGCGTCGCGCCGGCGGGCGCACGGCTGCACGCGGCACGGACCTCGACCTCGGCGCCCTGCTCCGGCGCGCCGGCGGCGCCGGCACCGGGCGACCGACCCTCAAGCGCGCGGAGCTCGCCAACATCGTGCGCGAGCTCGCGACCGCCATCGAGGCCGGCCTGCCGCTCCTCAACGCGCTGAAGACCGCGCGCCGCCAGGCGAGCGGCAAGGCCCAGCCGGCGATCCTCGACTTCATCATCGAGCGCGTCGAGGCAGGCCGCCCGCTGCACGAGGCGATGGAGGAGTATGGGCCGCCGTTCGACGAGATGATCGTCGGCATGGTGCGTGCCTCGGACGCCTCCGGCCGGATGAGCGAGGTCATGCACCAGCTCGCGGACCTGCTCGACCGCTCGGTCGGGCTGCGGCGCGAGCTCGTCGGCGCCGCGATCTACCCGCTGATCGTCGCATTCATGATCGGCGTGAGCATCGTGATCGCGGTGACCTTCCTGCTGCCGCGCCTGATGGCGCCGATCCTGGCGCAGCCGGGCGTGGAGGTCCCCTTCCCGACCAAGGTGCTGCTCGGCTTCGCCGACGCGATGAGCAACTGGTGGTGGCTGCTCCTGGGCGGCGGCGCGGCGCTGTTCCTTGCCGGCCGCGCGTGGCTGCGGGTCCCGGCCAACCGCCGCAAGGTGGACATGGCGATGCTGCGCACGCCCGTCCTCGGACCCCTGGTGCGCGACGTGGCCGTGGCGCGCTTCACGCGCACCCTGGGAACGCTGGTGTCGGCGGGCCTTCCCATCCTGTCCGCGCTGCGCATCGTGCGCGACACGCTCGGAAACATGGTTCTCATGGAGGCGATCGACGGCGTCCAGGAGAAGGTCACCACCGGCCAGTCGCTCGCCGAGCCGCTCGAGCGCTGCGGGTACTTCCCGCCGCTCCTCGTGCAGATCGTGAACATCGGCGAGAAGTCCGGTCGCCTCGAGCCCATGCTGCTGCATGCGGCGGGCGCCTTCGACCGCCAGGTGAACACGTCGCTCAAGCTCTTCAGCAAGCTGCTGCCGCCGGTGCTCCTGGTGTTCATGGCGATGATCGCGGCGTTCGTGCTGGCGGGAATCCTGCTGCCGCTCCTGGAGATGCAGAAGGCCCTGGGCGGCGGTTGACGGGTTACCGGACACCATTGCGCGTGCCGGGGAATGCCGATGTCAGATCCGGCCCGTCCGTGCGTTCAACCGTACAACTTCACCACCCCATGACCACCCACCGCCACCGCCGCCCCGCCGCCCGCCGCGCCTTCTCGCTCGTTGAGCTGATCGTGGCCGTCACCATCATGGCCATCCTCGCCGCGCTGGTGGTGCCCCGCGTCAACCAGTGGGTCGGCTTCACCAAGAGCAAGACCGCGCGCGCCGACGCGGAGACCATCGCCAACCAGGTGCGCATGCACATGACCGCCAAGGGCATGAGCTCGCTTCCGGACGACTTCGAGCTGGTCGAGCTCACCGAGGGCGACGGCGCGCTGCTCAACGCCAACCAGATCATCGACCCCTGGGGCAACCCGTACCAGATCCGCGTCCCGGGCGAGGTGAACATCGACTTCGACGTCTACAGCTTCGGAGCCGACGGCCAGGCCGGCGGCGAGGGCGAGGCCGCCGACGTCGTCGCGGGCGACAAGCGGGAGTCCTGACGCCCGATGCCCCGCCGCCGCGGCCAACGCATGACGGCCGGAGGCGGCGCGCGCACGTTCGCGGCACGCGCGTTCACCATGATCGAGCTGATCGTCGTGGTGGTCATCCTGGCGATCGCCGCGGTGATGGTGGTGCCGCGCTTCAACGGCACGGCGAAGCAGGACGCCGACAACGGCATCGAGCGCGTGGCCGAGCTGGTGCGGCTCTTCGCCTACCGCGACGCCATGGGATCGCAGCAGGTGGCCCTGTGGCGCGACGGCACCGACGGCCGGATCCACCTGCTGGTGAAGGACCGGGACCCCGCCGACGACGCGGCCGCCGCCGACTGGCGGCCCGACCGCTTCGCGGCGCCGGTCACGCTGCCCGACGGGCTCGAGGTGGCCGAGGTGCGCTTCGACGACGCGCGCGTCGACCCGCTGGAGTGGCTGGTGGCGAGCGTCCCGGGCGGCGACCGTCCGAAGGTCGAGATCCGGCTCGTCGGGCATGGCCTCGACTCGACCGTGTCGCTGCCGACGGGGTCGCCGAGCGCGGTGCGCGTGGACGCCGACAAGCCGCTGCCCTTCGCCCGCTTCCCGATCGACCTCGAGCGGCAGGGCCGGGGGGACGAGCCGCGGTGCGGCGCAGGGGCGTGCGCGGGGGATGGGCGCTCGTCGACGTCATCGTCGGCGGCGTGATCCTCGCGGTCGGCCTGGCGGCCGTGGTGTCCATCGCGCAGCGCGCGCTTGCCATGCAGCAGCGCGCCGAGCGCGAGGTGGTCGCCGCCGCGCTGGTCGACGGGCTGCTCAACGAGGTGCTTGCGACCGGCGTCGTCGAGTGGCAGCTGACGAAGCTGCCGGAAGGATCGTTCGACGCCCCGTTCGACGACTGGGAGTGGACGGTCGAGATCAAGGCGCAGGCGCAGGGAGACCCGCACCGCGTCGTCGCGCTGGTGCGCGACCCCGTCGGCACCGAGCACCGCATCGAGACCCTGATCGCGCCCCGGCCGGACAACCTGCCCGACCCCGTGCGCATGCCCACCACTCCCATCGACCGACAGGCCCGCTATGACGCGCTGCAGCAGCAATGACGCCCCTCCGCGGCGCATGCGCCGCGGCTTCACGCTGATCGAGCTGGTCGTCGCCGGCACGGTGGCGGCGCTGGTGCTCGGGGCGGTGACGTTCTCGCTGTCGCAGGTGGGCCGGGCACGGCTCATCGCCACGGAACGGACCGAGGCATTCCAGCGTGCGGGCACCGCGCTCGAGAACCTCCGCCGCGACGTCGCCGCGGTGATGCGCGCCGACGACCTCTTCCTGTGCCGGTTCCTGCTGACCACCGACGAGCCGAGCATGCGCAACGGCGGGAACGACCGGAGCGACCTGCTCCTCTTCTCCGAATCCCTCCGTCCGATCCAGCCCATCGAGTACCAGGGCGAGGGGCGCGAGTACGAGACGCACTACCGCATCGAGGACGACGAGCTCGGCGCGGCGCTGTGGCGCCGGCGGGACGGCGTGCCCGACGAGGTGCCGGACGGCGGCGGCGTGGCCGAGCCCGTGGCCGACGGCGTGGTGGGACTGCTCGTCGAGGCCTCCGATGGCCTCGGGTCCTGGCGCACCGAGTGGGACTCCGACGTCGACGGCATCCCGATGCTCGTGCGCATCACGGTGACCGCGGTCGGCACGCCCGTCGGCGAGGACGCCATGCGCGACACCACCGAGGTGACGCTCCGGACGATGGTGGCCATCGACCGGGTGATCGAGCCCAAGGAAGACGAGCCGCCGCCGGAGACCGGCGCGAACCCGATGGCGGGCGGCGCACCGCCGGGCACCCCCGGCGCGGGCGCGCCCCCGGCGGGCATGGGTG
This sequence comes from Phycisphaerales bacterium, assembly GCA_018883105.1. Taxonomy (GTDB): domain Bacteria; phylum Planctomycetota; class Phycisphaerae; order Phycisphaerales; family SM1A02; genus UBA966. Next base: position 111 of record VEQS01000026.1, on the reverse strand, counting down.
GAGGCCTGAACCTTCCGGCGAACGCCACCGCCGACCAAGCCGCGGCCGCCGCACAGCAGGCGCTGCGCGAGCGCGGACTGTCGCCCAACGGCGGCGGCATGGGTGGTGGAC
>VEQS01000174.1 GCA_018883105.1 Phycisphaerales bacterium | reverse complement strand
TCCGCATCGGATCGCTTCGCTTCCGCACCCGTCACACGCCCGGGCACACGCGCGAGGCGCTGAGCTTCGAGTTCGTCGGGGAGCAGGGCTTCCCGATCGCGCTCTTCTCCGGCGACTTCCTGTTCGCCGGCGACGTCGGCCGGCCGGACCTCGGGTTCCTGGCGACCGGCGGGATGACCGTCGAGGAGAGCGCCGAGGCGCTGCGGCGGAGCCTGGCGCTCCTGGACGACATGCCCGACGCGACGGTGGTGCTGCCCGGCCACGGCGCAGGCAGCGCCTGCGGCAAGATGATCTGCCGCAGGCCGGAGACCACGGTGGGCATCGAGCGGGTGATCAACCGGCCGCTGCGCTCGAAGGACGACGGGCCGAGGTTCATGGAAGGCCTGCTCCGCGACCAGCCCGACCCGCCGCCGTACTTCGGGCGCGTGAAGCAGGCGAACGAGCGCGGCCCGGAGGTTCACGACGCCGTGCCCGCGCCGCCGTGCCTCGGGCCGGAGGCGTTCCTCGAGGCCTCGCGCGGTCTCAACCGCGTCACCATCGACACCCGCGAGTGGGGCGAGTGGCTCGACGGCCACCTGCCGGGATCGATCTTCAGCATGCTCGACCAGTACTTCGGGCCGACGGTGGCCAACTACGTCGAGCCGGGCGACGAGGTGCTCCTGGTGTGCGAGCCCGAGGTGGTGGACCACGCGGTGCGCGTCCTCTACCGCGTGGGGATCGACGCCTTCGCCGGATGGATCTCGCCGCGCGATTTCGCGAAGATCGACGAGGACGCCTTCGAGCCCGCCGGCTGCGAGGAGATCTGGCCGCGCGAGGCGCACCGGCGCATCTCGGGCGGGCATGCCGACGTGCTCGACGTCCGCTCGAAGGCCGAGCACCGCGCGGGACACGTGGCGAACGCCGCGAACATCCCGTTCATCCAGCTGGCGGTGCGCTGGCAGGAACTCGACCCGTCGCGCCCGCTCGTCGTCTACTGCCGGAGCGGCAACCGCAGCGCGCGTGCGTGCGCGTACCTGCGCCGGCGCGGCCTGCAGGTGGCGAACCTGCGCGGCGGCTACTGGCCGTACGTGGGGCGCGGGTACTGAGCCGGGCGGCGCGTGCGGGGCGCGTCCGGGCGCTCAGCGCACGCTGAGGGTCGGCTGCACGAACCCGCCCATCGCCTGCACGCTCACCTGCGACGCCAGGCGCTGGCACAGCCCGTCGAGGTCGCGGCCGAGGGACGGCACCGACCAGTTGGCAAGCGGGGTGCCCGCGTCGGTGTTCGCGCGCAACTGCATGTGGATGGGCAGGCCGCCCAGGAACGGCAGGCCCATCTCCTGGGCCATCACCTGCGCGCCGCCGCGGCCGAAGAGGTCGTACTCCTTGCCGTCGTCGCCCACGAAGTGGCTCATGTTCTCGACGACGCCGAGGATCGGGATCCCCAGCTGCTGGAACATGCGCACCGCGCGCCGTGCGTCGTCCTGCGCGATCCGCTGCGGCGTGCACACCACCACCGCGCCGGTGAGCGGCAGCAGCTGGCTCATGGTGAGCGGCACGTCGCCGGTGCCCGGGGGCAGGTCGATGATCAGGTAGTCGAGCGCGCCCCAGTCGGTCTGCAGCGCCAGCTGCTTGAACGCGCCGTGCGCCATCGGGCCGCGCCAGACGAGCGCCTTCTCGGGCTCGACCAGCTTGCCGAGGGTCATGGCCTTGATGCCGTGCACCTCGAAGGGCAGCAGCATGTTGCCGCGCGCCGCGGTCGGCACGTCGGCGAGGCCGAGGACGGTCGGGACGCTCGGGCCGTAGATGTCGCCGTCGAGGAGGCCGACCTTCGCGCCGTAGCGCGCGAGGCCGACGGCGAGGTTCGCGCTCACGGTGCTCTTGCCGACGCCGCCCTTGCCGGCGCCCACGGCGATGATGTTCTTCACCATCGGCAGCGGGTTGGCGCCGTCGCGCGTGCGCTCATTGGCGGTGCGCACGTCGGCGGTGAACTCGATCTCCAGCTTTCCGAGCGGCTCGCCGGTCTCGATCGACTTCTCGCGGACGGCCGCGTCGATGTCGCCCCGGATCTTGTCCTTCATGGGGCAGGCCGGGGTGGTGAGCTCGATGACCAGGCGGACGTCGTTTCCGGACTGGACCACGTCCTTGACCATGCCCAAGGTGACGAGGTCCTTCTTCAGGTCCGGGTCCTGGACCGTCCGGAGGGCGTCGTGGAGGTGCTTGGAGGTGAGTGCCATGGCGTGGGGAAGGGGGAAGATGGTATCCCGGAAGCGCAATCCGGCCCGGCCGACTGCCGTTCTGCCCCCACAAGGAGCCACGACCCATGATGACTGCCGCCCGCCACGCCGTCTTCGCCGCCGCCAGCCTGCTGACCACGGCCATCGCCCTCGCCGACGATGCGAAGGCGCCGCCCCTCGGCGGCCCGCCGGTCGCCACGGACGCCGACACGGGCAAGGACGGCTTCGGCATGGAGGGCGGCCCGAAGGGCCGAGAGCGGCCGATGCAGGCGATGCTTGCCGAGCGCCGCAACGGCGAGCTGTGGCGGCGCGCGTTCGAGGAGGTCATGCCGACGCTGTCGCAGGAGGTGCAGGCCGAGGTGCGGGCGATCCGCGCCGACTTCGACCAGCGCCAGCGCGCCTGGCGCGAGGCGAACGGTCCGAAGCTGAAGGAACTCGAGGACAAGGTGCGTGCGCGCCGCGAGGCGATGCAGGACGGCGGCGACGCCGACGGCAAGCCTGCTGCGCCCGCGAAGCCCGACCCCGCGGTCTTGGAAGAGATGCAGAAGCTGCGCGCCACCGCGCCGAAGGCCGAGGAGGCGCAGGCCAAGGTGTGGGCGCTCCTCACCCCCGAGCAGCAGGCGGCGTTCAAGGAGCGCTACGACGCACTGCAGGCCGAGATGCAGAAGCGCCGCGGGCAGCGCAAGGGCGCCGAGCAGGCGAAGGAACCCGGCCCGATGGAGCCGGACCCGATGCTGCCGGGCGGCGAGAAGCCCGGCAAGCGCCCGGGCTCGGGCAAGCCGTTCAACTTCGAGGATGCGCCCGCGGGCGGCGATGCCCCCAAGGGCAAGTGACCGTCAGCTGCCGCCGACGACCACCACGTCGTCGTAGCGCTCGACGATCTTCGGGCCGTCGGGGTTGAGGTTGGTGGCGCTGCCGACGATGTCCGAGATCGGCTGGCCGGCGCTGTTGCGCACCTGGTCGCGCGAGAAGTAGATGCCGTCCGGGCCGGGGCTCACCAGGAAGTACTTGCCGCGGGCGGTGCCGGCCCAGACGCGGTCTGCGTCGCCGACGGCGGTGCCCGACTGCGCATTGAGCGCCGCATGGCGGATCAGCTGGCCGAAGGTGAGGTTGCGGGCGACGGCGCCGCTGTTGCCGCCGGCGCTGGTGGTCAGGAGCACGCTGCCCTTCGTCGCGTCGGTCTGGTCGAGTCCGACGTCGCCGAGCCCGGCCGAAGTGACGTACCCGAGGAGCCCGGTGCGCTCGAACTGGCCCTTTGGAGTGATGGTGGCGTTCGCGTTGCGGGGGACGAGCGGACCCACCGAGCGCTGCTGCTTCACGAAGGCGATGGGCGCTCCCCAGGCGTCAAGGAGGTCGGGTACGTCGGTGTCGGTCGCGATGCCCTGGCCGTAGACCTGGCCCTGCGCGCGGCCGAACTCGCGGCCCTTGGGGGCATAGAAGGCGTCGTACTTGCGGCCGTTCTTGAAGGGGCCTTCGCCCATCTTCGCGACGTTCACGCGGATCTGGAAGGCCGGGATCGTGCCGACGGCCGGGAAGTTGTAGTCCACGCCCCCGAAGTTTGCGTAGTCGGGGTCGGACGGGATGCGCGAGCCGCCCATGAGGGCGAGCAGGGCGTTCTCGGCGGCGGTGAAGCGCGGCAGCTGGCTGTCACCATCGAGGCCGGCGTACAGCACCTCGTCCGGGATCGCCGACGGATACTCGCCGAACTCCTGGAAGTAGGCATCGCAGGCCTTGGCGAACTCCTGCATCGTGCCCTGGGTGGCGGTCGACTTGCTGCGGGCGATCACCTTGCCGAGGGCCGGGAGCAGCAGGCCGATGAGGAGGCCGATGATCCCGATCACCACCAGGAGTTCGACGAGCGTGAATCCACGGGCGATGGGGCGGCCGGCGGGCGCCGCGGTGGGGGTGGTGCGGTGGTGCATGGGATCTCCGGGGAATGATACGGATGCCCTGGGTCGATCCGTTGCGCCGTCACGCGGGTTCGATGCCGCCGATCTGGCGGAGCGCCTCGTAGACGCCGCACGCGGCCGCGGTGGCAAGGTTCAGGCTGCGGGCGCGCGGGTCGGCGCGCATGGGCAGCGTGATGGCGTGGTCGGCGCCGTAGGTGGCCGACACCCACGCGTGCACCTCGTCGGGCACGCCGCCCTGTTCCTGGCCGAAGAGCAGGTGGTCGCCGGGCTCGAAGTTCGCCTCCCAGTGCGGGCGCGCGCCGCGCGTGGTGTAGAGCCAGAGTCGGCGCGGGCGTTCGTCTGCGAGGTAGCGCTCCCACGAGGCGTGCTCGCGGCAGTCGACGTGCTCCCAGTAGTCGAGCCCCGCGCGCCGGCGCGCCTTCTCGCCCATGTCGAAGCCGATCGGGTGGACCACGTGCAGGCGGCAGCCGGTGGCCATGCAGGTGCGGCCGATGTTGCCGGTGTTGTTCGGGATCTGCGGCCGGAACAGCACGACGTGCAGGCGGGGCTCGCGCGGGTCGGCGGGCATCGGGAGCCCGGTATACTTCGTGCCCATGTGGCCCGTCCTCTTCGCCAACGCAGCGTGGGTGGTCTTCCTCGCGATCTGGGCGCTCGTCTACTTCGCCGGCGCGAAGGGCGAGCAGGACTCGGCTCGCGGGAAGTGACCGCGCGCGGGCGGCCTGCAGTGCCCCAGTAGCTCAGTTGGATAGAGCACCGGTTTCCTAAACTGGAGGTCGCGCGTTCGAGCCGCGCCTGGGGCGTTTGCCGCCGCTCACAGTTCCGACAGCCGGCGCGGGTGCGCGCCGAGCCAGCGCAGGCCGGCCTCCATCCGCTCTCCGAGGAGGGCCGAGGCCATGCGCAGGTTGCGCAGGAACGCCTCCTGCACCGGCTCGGGGTGGTCGACGAGGTCGGTGACGGCCTTCACCGCGACGAACGGGACGCCGGCGAGCGCGCAGACCTGGG
>VEQS01000173.1 GCA_018883105.1 Phycisphaerales bacterium | reverse complement strand
TCAGTCAGGCGGAGATCGCGTAGTGCTGTCCGAAGTTCCGGCTCAGGCGGATGCCTCGGATGTTGTCCGAGCCGCGTGCTGCGCGGACGATCTCATCCCATGACCGATCCGGGCTGCAGTCTTCAACGAGTAGTATCTCGTACGGTTCGCCGAGCGGGTCCAGCGTGCGCCGCAGTCGATCCACCAACGTGGCAACCATTGCCTCCCCTCGATACACCGGGCTCACGACAGAAATCATGGGCTGTGTGTCCGTCATGCGTTTAGAGAGTACCTAAGCCCGATGCCGTCTTGCTGTCCGCCGTGCGCTTGGTACGAGGCGGGATCCCTCGTCCCAGCGGCATCATCCGGTCCGGTCGATACAGGCCGCCGCCAAGGCTTCCTTCGTCCATTCGCGGTTTCGCATCCGCCAACCTCTTGCGAGTGCTTGCATGCATAGATCCCCATCTCCCCTGAACGCCAGGCTGATCCGCCAGGCGTGGAGGTTCTTCGCAGTGGGTATCGCGTCGAACGCTGCCGCGTATGTCGCCTTCCTGCTCTTGTCGAAGTATCTCCTTGGGCCCAAGTCGGCGATGACCGCGTGCTTTATACTGGCGTTTTGCGCGAGTTTTCTCCTGAACCGAAGTTGGACCTTCAGTGACTCTGGCGCCATTTCACGCCCATTGTTTCGGTACCTCATTCTGTACCTTGCCGGCTACCTGTTGAATCTCACAGCGCTGTGGTGGCTAGTCGACCAGGTTGGCTGGAACCCGGCATGGGTGCAACTCGCGCTTGTGGTGGTTATCGCAGGGCTCACGTTCATCGGCCAGCGATTGTGGGTGTTCCGCTGAGGGCGGGTCGCTCGCACGCCGGGCTGACGGAGGCGACGCGACATGGGGAGTCGGAGGGCTCCCGGTGGGTGGTCCAAGCTCCGCCGCCACAAGTTTCGGGAAGGGGGGCTCAAAAGCTGAGCTGCTTGAATCGCCATCGAGACATCGTCCCGTGCACTCCGTCAACTATCTGTCCGGGTTGGCCTCCGGCCGATCATCAGCAGCGAGCCCCCGACGGGAAACGTGCAGCCGCACTTCAGCGCCAAGAACTCAGCCGCCATTACCGAGCTCAGGGCGGCATTGAGTGGCTTCGAAATCCGGAACTCGGTCATGGGGTCTGGCCGATGCCCTCGCGGCGCCTGCTTCCGCCTGGCTGCCCACATGGCGGGAAGCAGCGCGGAGACAAACGACGTCGCATGGGCCACCTCAAGGCCTGCATCAAGCAGGAGTTCCGCGAGGTTTCGTCGGGTGTACCTGCGGACGTGGCAGGCATGCTCGTCCGTGTACGACCAAAGCTGCGGATGCTGCGGCACCGTCACGATCAGCACGCCCCCGGGGCTCAGGGCTGATGCGAGATTGCGCACGACGAGCCGATCCTCGTCGATGTGCTCTAGCACGTCGAATGCTCCGATCGCGTCAAACTTCGCCTCTGAATGCATGAAGCGCACATCTTGCTGCCGGAACACCGCGCTCGGCACACGCCGACGCGCATGTTCGATGCCTTCGAGGTGAAGTTCGGCCGTCTCCAGGTAGGCCTGGGGCCATTCCTCTCGGATGGCCCTCAAAACGAACCCCGTGCCGCAGCCGACCTCGAGAAACCGCCCGATTTCCGGCTTGGCGCGCCGCAAGGCCCACAGGATGATCCGGTTGCGCCAGACGAACCACCAGTGGCGGTCTTCCACCTCGGCGAGTTGGTCGAACGCGTCAGTCGGATACTGGACTCGATCCCCGGCCATGTCATGCCTCCTCCGCTCAGCGGCCGAGATAGCGCTTGATCCCGCGGATCGTCGCCTGCCGGCCGATCTCGGCGATCGACTCGGTCAGCGGGATCTCCTTGGGGCACACCTTGACGCAGTTCTGGGCGTTGCCGCAGTCGGCGATGCCGCCTTCGCCCATGACGGCGTCGAGGCGCTGGTCGGCGAGCGTGGCGCCGGTGGCCTGCATGTTGAAGAGGCGCACCTGGTTCCACACCTGGGCGCCCTGCAGGGCCGAGTCCCACTTCGCGGGGTCGTCCTCGCGCTCGAACTGCGGGCACGCCTCCAGGCAGCAGCCGCAGGTCATGCAGGTGCTCATCACGTAGCGCGCGTCGGCGGCGGCCGGCGACTCGAGCGGGCCGCGGCCGAGCGACCACGTGCCGTCGATCGGCACCCAGGCCTTGACGCGCTCGAGGTTGTCGAACATCCGCTGGCGGTCGACGGCGAGGTCGCGCACCACGGGGAACTTCGACATCGGCTCGAGCGAGATCGAGCCGTCCTCCTGGACGATGTTGGCGATGAGCGCCGAGCAGCTCTGCCGCACCCTGCCGTTGATCACCATGGTGCAGGAGCCGCAGACCTCCTCAAGGCATCCCGACTCCCACGCCACCGGGGTGGTGGGGGTGCCGGAGGCCGTGGTCGGGTTGGCCGCGATCCACTGCAGGACGCTGATGACGTTGGCGCCCTCGCCGTAGGGGACGCGGAACTCCTCCCAGCGCGGGGCCGATTGCGGCGTGTCCTGGCGCTTGACGCGGACGAGGACGGTCTTGGACGCGGGGGTCTGGGAGGTGGGGGCGACCATGGAATTGCGCAACTTTGGCGACGAAATGATAGGCGGATTCCGATAGTGGGGATGCATGCTTCCCGGCCCGATCCGGCTCCTGCGCCCCGGCGACTGGACGAAGAACGCCTTCGTCCTGGTTCCGCTGGTCTTCTGGCTCGCCGGCGATGGCCGGGGAGAGGCGGACACGGGCGACGAGGTGCGCAACGCCATCCTGACGGCGCTGGCCTTCTGCATGGCGGGCAGCGGGTTCTATTCGGTCAACGATGCCCTGGACGCCGACGAGGACCGCCGCCACCCGGTGAAGTGCCGGCGGCCGGTCGCCTCGGGCGAGGTCTCGGCGTCGACCGCCGTGGCGATCGGCCTGGCGCTCATCGCCGGCGCGCTGGCGCTCGCGTGGTGGGTGCGTCCGGCGGTGCTCGGCGTGATCGGCACCTACGTGGCCCTGCAGGTGGCCTACAACGCGCGGCTCAAGCGCGTTCGCCTCGTCGACGTGGTGACCGTGGCCGCGGGCTTCGTGCTGCGCGCGGTGGCCGGGGCGCTCGCGATCGGGATCGGCGTCTCGACATGGCTCGTCGTCGTCGTCTACGCGCTGACGCTCTTCCTCGGGTTCGTCAAGCGGCTGGGTGACCTGCGCGCCGCCGAGGCCGTGGCCGATGCGGGCTGGAGGCCGCGCGCGGGCTACGGCAGCGCGGAAGACCTCAACTGGCTGCTTGCCGTGACCGGCTCGGTCACCATGATGTCCTACCTCGTCTACACGCTGAGCGACCACGCGCGCGGCATCTTCGGCGTGCGCGCGACGGGGCTCGCGCTGCTCGCGCCCTTCGTGTTCGTGGTGATCCACCGGCTTTACCTGCGCGCCAACCAGGGCAAGGCCGACAGCCCGGTGGCCGCGGTGATCGCCGACGGCGCCGCGCGCGCCGCCACCGCGCTCTTTGCCGCGGGCGTGGGAATCGTCCTCTTCTGGCCGCCGGCGGAGCAGGCCATCGCCGCGGTGTTCCGGTAGGGCACCCGTGACGCCGGACCTGACGAACCCGCGGAGTCCGGTGCGCGCCTGGCGCCTCGCGCCCGCCATCATCGCCGCGCTCTTTGCGCTGGCCGTGCTCCCGGTCGCCTTCTTCGGCACGGACGCCACCGTGCTCGGCGAGCGCGCGGCGAGCGAGGCGATCGACGAGCTCGACGCCCACCTCCCGGTGATCCGCCGGTTTGCGGCCGAGCTGCCGGCGCCCGACCTGGTCGGGTACCGAAGCGCGACGGCGCCGGGATACCACGTCGTGATGGCGATTCCGGCGCGGCTCGGGCTGGGCGTGCCCGGCCTGCGGTTCCTTGGGTCGCTGGCAGGGCTGGCGCTCGTGCTCGTCGCGTGGCGGGTGGCCGCACGTGCCGCGGGCCCGTGGGCTGCGGCCGTGCTCGTGGCGCCGCTTGCGTGCTCCACCTACGTCCTCAGCGGGTCGGCGTGGCTCACCACCGACATGGCGTCCATGGCGCTCGGCACGTCGGCGATCGCCATTGCCGCCTGCTGGCGGCCAGACCCCCGTGCGTTCCTCGCGCTCGGCGCGCTCTTCTTGGCGGCGCTCCTCGTGCGGCAGACGAACGTGTTCCTCGCGGCGCCCATCCTGGCCGCCGGCATCCTCGGCAGCCCGCTCGGCCGGTCCGTCTCGAACGCGGAGCAGTGGCATGGCGACGAGCCGCGCGGCTGGTCACGCATGGCCATGGCCGTCGCGTGCCTGGTTCCCGGCGTCGCGGCGCTCGGCGCACTGGTGTTGGCGTGGGGCGGACTCACGCCACCAGCCTTCCGTGAGCTGCACGATTCCGGCCTTAGCCCGGTGGCACCCGCCTACGGCCTGGCGCTCGTCGGCCTGTGGGGCGCGTTCCTGCTGCTGCCGATGCGCGAGTCGGTCGTTGTCGTGCTGCGCACGCATGGTGCCGCGATCTCGGCGATGGCGATCGCCGTGGCCGTCGTGGCGGCCGTCCCCGAGAGCGTCACCGACCGCGATGCCGGCCGCTGGGGCGGGGCGCTCTGGCGCCTGGCCGCGCTCGTGCCGCCGGTGGCTGGGCGTTCGCCCGTCATCATGCTGGGCGGCGCGCTTGGCTCGGTCGTCCTCGCGGTGCTCCTTGGGCGTGCCGCCCGTGCCGGGCGCGGGCGTGCCGCGGCCGTCGTGGTGACGGCGCTCCTGGCCCTGTTCGCCGTGCAGAGCGCCAACAGCCAGGTGTGGGAGCGCTACTTCGACCCGTCGATCCTGGTGGCGCTTGCCTGGCTCGCGGCGCTCGGCACGCCGCGCGCCGGCCTCGGCGACACGACACAGGCGTGTGCGGGCATGGTGCTTCTCGCGCTCGCGCAGCTGGCGATCAGCGCGCTGAACTACTGGAAGGTCGCGTTCCTGACCGCGCCGTAGGACCCGTCAGCGCGCTCCGGCCGTCGCCGGCTCCGCCTTCGCCGCCGCCCCGTCCTTCTTGCCGTAGGTGCGGGCGCGCGGCGCCACGAGCGGGGCCTCGACCTTCTCCCACGACACGTCGCAGCGCTGCGTGGAGGGGTTGAAGTTCGCCATGGAGGTCTTCATGAACTCGGCGTC
>VEQS01000172.1 GCA_018883105.1 Phycisphaerales bacterium | reverse complement strand
TCGCGCTCGGCGGCCGAGCAGCGGCCGAGCGCCTCGACGATGCCCGCGCGCTGCGCGGCAAGCGACTGCGACACCGACAGCGCCGGCCACGCCAGCGCGGCGACGAGCGCGAGCGACAGGATCGATGCCGCGATCCGCGCCACGCGCGTCGCGAGCTTGCCCTCGGCCCAGCGGTGGAGCCGCCGGAGCGCCTCGATCACGACCCGCCGCCCCCGCCAAGGAGGTCATCGATCACCGACCGATCGACGTCGGCACCGCCGCGCGGCGCGGCCGGCGGCGGGGTGGGCGACGCGGCGGGGCGCGCGGGTTCCGGACGTGCGGGCGGCTGCTGCGCCGGTGCACCCGACGGCGCGGGTGCCTGCGGCGCGGCCTCCGACACCAGCTCGCGGATCAGTCCGCCGCCCTCGCCCGGCTGCTCGCCGCGCAGGAACGCCGCGGTCGGGCCGCCGGCCTGCGCACCGCTCGTCTCGGTCTTCTCGGCGCGCGCGCGCTCGACGATCTGCATGAAGAGGTCCTCGAGCCGCTGCCGCGGCGAGGCGATGCGCTCGACCTGCACGTGCGCCGTCTCCTGCAGCACGCGCTCGACGCGCCGCGCCGCATCCGCATCGAGGTGCGGCACGGTGATCACCGATCGGCCGGAATCCTCGAGCAGCTCGTCGACCGTGCCCTCGCTGCGCACGCGCCCGCCGTAGAGGATCACCATGCGGTCGCAGACGTCCTGCACGTCGTCGAGCTGGTGGCTCGAGAGGATGATGGTCTTGCCCCGGCGGCCGAGGTCGAGCAGCAGGTCCTTCACCTGCCGCGTCCCCAGCGGGTCGAGGCCCGAGGTCGGCTCGTCGAGGATCAGGAGCTCGGGGTCGTTGATCAGCGCCTGCGCGATGCCCAGGCGCCGCGCCATGCCCTTGGAGAACTCGCCGACCGGCCGGTGCGCCGCATGCGACAGCCCGACCATCGAGAGCAGCTCCTCGGCGCGCCGCTTCCGGACCGCCCGCGCCAGGCCGAAGAGCCGACCGTAGAAGTCGAGCGTCTCGGTGGGCGAGAGGTAGCGGTACATGTACGTCTCTTCCGGCAGGTAGCCGATCCGGCGCTTCACCTCGACGTCGGTGGGGTCGCGGCCGAAGACCGCGAGCCGGCCGCGGGTGCGGTGCAGCAGGCCCAGGATCATCTTGATCGTGGTGCTCTTGCCGCTGCCGTTGGGGCCGAGCAGGCCGAAGATCTCGTCGCGCCGGATGCTCAGGTCGATGCCGTCGACCGCGACGGCCTTGCGGCGCATCCAGAAGTCGGAGAAGACCTTGGTGAGGCCCTGCGCCTCGACGACGGCCTCGGTGGTGTCGTTCGCTGCCATCGGGGGAGACTCCCGCCGCGATCAGTCGCGGCCGAACCCCTTCTCGGCCTCGCGGTTCAGGCGACGGCCCGGGGCATCGATCATGATCTGCCGGCTGCCGAGCTGGAACGAGCCGGCCATCGGGTCGACGGCCGCCTCGCGCTTGCGGCGCTCGAGCTCGTCGTCGCGCCGGCGCTGCATCACCTCGGGAGAGCTTTCGAAGCCGAGCCGCACGGCGCCGCCCCGGTCGGGCGAGGCAACCACCTCGGCCGTCTGCGATGCGAGCACCTCGCGGAGTGCGTCGAGCCACAGCTTGCGGACGAGCTGCGCGGGGTTCTCGCGGAAGCTCGGCGCCAGGCCGGACAGGCGCCCGACCTCCTTGCCGAGCGTCGCACGCAGCGTGGCGCGGTACGCCTGGGCGCGGGCGATGATCGCCGATGTCTGGCCCACGCTGCCCTCGCCCTCGAGGCGCGCGCCGAGCTCGGCCATCACGCGGTCGGCCGAAGCAAGGTCGCCCTTCCCGAGCTCGACCTCGTAGCGCTGCACCAGGTCGAGGATCTCGGCCCAGCCGGGGCCGGCCATGCCGACCAGGATCGAGTTCGCCTCCTGCTGCGCCTTCTCGAGCGACAGCTTCGCGTTCTCGCGCGCCTCCTGGACGCGACCGAACACGTTGCGGATGGCAAGCGGCGCGATCTTCTCGGGAATCGTGACCGTGCCGAGGCGCACGCCGGCGCCCATCGCATCGAGCTGAGCCTGCGCCTTCAGGCGCAGCGACTGCTCGGGCCCGTCGCGGGTCTCCAGGAGCTCGGCCAGCGTGTACTCGGCCGCCACGAGCACCATGCCGCGCGCGAGCGCGCGCCGCACCAGCTCCCGAAGCGACTCGGGGCGGAACTCGCCGAGCGTGCGCACGGCGTCGTCGACGGTGAACTCCGCGGCGATGCGCACGTGCGCGAGGTCGCCGTCGGCGGTGATCAGCGAGCCGTCCTGGCCGGGGCGGATCGGGTCGTCGGGGAGCGCCGCGGCGGTCGCGGCCTCGAGCGTGGTGGCACCGTCCTTGAAGCGCGGCCAGAACTCGCGGTTCAGCTCGACCGCGTCCTTCTGCGGAAGCCGCACGATCTCGCCCACCGGGTAGGGCCAGAAGGGCTGCAGGCCCGGGGTGACCGCCTCGGCGCCGGGGGCGCCCTCGATGCGGCCGAACACCGTCTTCACGCCGGTCTGGCCCTCCTGCACGGTCTGGAAGCCGCTCAGCAGGAACACCGCCACCAGCACCAGGATGCCCAGCTGCAGCACGCGGTAGCTGAGGCGCAGCGCCTCGCCGAGCGACTGGTTCGCCGGGTCCATCGCCTGCCGCATCGCGGCCTCGGTGCCGGGGCCGCCGGAGACGTCGAAGCGCGCGCTCGCGCCGCGGCGCGGGGCCTCGGCGGCGTCATCCTGCGGGAGCTGGTCGGGAGACTCGGCCACGGGTCACTTCTTCGCGGGCTGCCGGCCCGGCTGGGGGATGCCCTTCGCGTCGACCGGCGCCTCGAGGTCGATCAGGTGGAACGGCGCGCGGGTGGTGTCGGTGATGTACGTGGTGTTCGAGGAGAGCGACGCCTTCAGCGTGTCGAGCCACGTGAGGAAGATGGCGAGCTCCGCCTCGGAGCGCATCTCCTGGTAGTAGCGCGTGGCCTCCTCGTTGCCCTTGGCCTCGATCCGCGCGGCCCACTGGTCGGCGAAGTTCATGATGATGTCGGCCTGGCTCTTCGCCTGGCTCTTGAGGGCCTCGGCGGCGCTCGCGCCCTTCGCCTCCTCGAGGTTGGCGAGGGTCTCCTGCACCGCGGCCATGCGCCGCAGCACGGCGACGGTGGTCTTGTTCGGGAGCACCACCTGCGAGATGCCCACGCTCACCGGCATGGTGCCGGCCAGGCGCGTGCGCTTCAGGTCCTCCAGGATGGCCGACTCGGCCTCGCCGAGCTTGCTGCCCTGCCCCACCAGGTCGGCGAACGCGTAGCCGCCGATGGCGCGCAGCGCGCCCTGCAGCTGTGTCTCCAGCTCCTTCGCGGCGCCGTCGACCGACGCGTAGCTCGTGAAGAAGCGCAGCGTCGCGTCCGGGTCGGTGTCGATCCGCCAGGTCATGAACGCCTGCACCAGCACCTGCTGGCCGTCGCGGGTCATCACGGTCTCCAGCGGGCTCTCGATCAGCTGCTGGCGGGTGTCCAGGCGCGTGACCTGGTCGACGAAGAACGGCGCCTTCAGGTGCAGCCCCGGCTCGCGCACCACCCCGGCCGGCTTGCCGAAGCGGGTGACCACCGCCACCTCGTGGAAGTTGACGGTGTACGTGGTGTTGTAGAGCACCAGCACGAGCACGATGAGCATGCCGACGACGATGCCGACGGTGCGGTTCATGGGTTGCTTCCTCCCGAGGCGGGTTGCTTGCGCTCGAGGTAGTCGGAGAGGTTGAGGCCCGACTCGGCCTGCTTCATGGTCACGTCGAGGTCGGTGCGGCCGGCCACGCCCGGGCCGAGGACGTACTTGGCGCGCGCGGCGGCGAGCGCGCGGCCGAGCACCTGCATGGTGCGGAACTGCTTGTAGAGCTCGGGGGCCGCGCGGTAGGAGGGCGCCTGGCCCAGGACCTGCGCCGCGTCGCCCGCGGCGCCCATCACGATCGCCCAGCGCCGCGCGCGCGCGGCGGCGATCAGCCCCGCGGCGGCGCCGCGGCTCTGCATGATGAGCGTCTCGGCCCTGGCGCGCGCCTCGAGCGTCTCCGGGGCGGACTCGCCCGAGCTGCGCTCGGCACGCTCGTAGGCCTCGATCGCGGCCACGATCTCGGCGGCCCGCTCGGGCGTGCCGGCCATCGCGGCCATCGAGGCGCGGACGAGGCGGTCGGCCTCCTCGCGCAGCTTGCGTGCGTTCTGGCGGTCGATCGAGATCTCCTCGAACATGCCCGCGCCCTCGCCCGCGGGCGGGCGCAGCGCGGGCACCTGCACGGCCACCACCTCGACGCCGGAACCCGCGCGGTCGAGCGCGCCCTGGATGCGCTCGCGCAGCGAGCGCACCAGCGAGTCGCCGCGGGGCGACAGCACGTCGTCCATCGGCTGCGTGGCCAGGTGCTGGGTCAGCTCGCGCAGCGCGATGTCGCGCACCAGCCGCTCGCGCACGTCGGCGCCGGCGCGGCGGAAGCGCGCCTCCGAGGCGAAGTCGAGCCAGGAGAGCAGCCCGCCGGGCGCGATCCGGTAGCTCATCACGACGTCGGCGTCGACCAGCGCGAAGCGCTCGGCCACCGACTGCGCGGCCGCGTCGTCCGTGCCCGAACTGCCGGCCTCGCGCCGCACCTGCTCGGAGACGTTCGGCGCAGCCACCATGTACGGGAACCGGTCCTGGTCGCGCGCGGCCTCGTCGCCCCAGGTGTTCACGGCGCCGACCTTCATCGGCCTCGGCCCGAGCACCAGCGTGCGGATGCGCGCCACGTCGTGTACCGCGGCGGTCTCGACCGGCCACGGCCACTTCAGCATCACCGTCGCCTCGTACACGTCGCCGACGATCGCGCCGCCGCGCAGGCGCACGGCCTGCTGCCCGGGCGGCACGACCACCACGCACGACATGACGACCAGCACCGCCGTCCCCAGGCCCAGGAGCCAGGCCGTGCTGCGCAGGAGCAGCTGGTAGCCCCAGCTCGAGGTGATGTCGAAGCCGAACTGGTAGTTGACGGCCTCGTTGATCGAGCGGACGATCGAGTCGGGCGCGGCGACCAGGCTCAGGACGCGCGAGTCGAAGGCGGGGCGCGGCACCTCGCCCGCGCGGCGCGGGCGGTAGAGCGCAAGCACGAAGTTCAGCACCACCTCCGCCGCGATCGCGAGTTCCCCGATGCCGATCGCGAAGGTCAGGTCCTCGAGGAGCCCCGCCTGCCCGAAGGCGTCCGCCACCAGGCC
>VEQS01000171.1 GCA_018883105.1 Phycisphaerales bacterium | reverse complement strand
GGCCCAGGGCGGCCGTGGCCGCGGCCATCTCCTCGTGGAGCGCGCGGAGCGCGGCATCGACCGCGGGGGACCAGGCCGCCTCGCTCCAGCGGCGCGCGAGGTCGGCGGCGTCCGGCGGCAGCTGCGCGAAGGGGTCGGGCCCCGCGCTCAACGCGCCCAGCTCCCGCCGCCCGCACGGTCGCGCTCGAGCGCGACGGTGATCTGCACCAGGTCGTGCACCGGTCCCGTGTCCATGCCGGGGCAGGGCACGTGCCGCTTGGTGTCCTCCCAGGCCTTGCGGCTGCGGAGGTTGCCCTCCCAGAAGGGCCAGGTGCGGCATTGCTCGGGCCGTGCCTCGTAGAGGGCGCAGACCGCCTTGCCGGGGATCGACGCGCGGTCGAGGAAGACGCAGTCGTTGCCGTGCTCGGTCACGTGCTCGGCGAGCGAGCGCTGCCGGCCGAGGCGGCGCGAGTACTTCGCGAGGAATTCCTCGAGCGGCAGGCCGACCTTCGCGGCCATGCGCTCGCCCTCCTCGGGCGAGAAGAACACCGCGCCCTCGGGCCCGGTGCAGCAGTTGCCGCACATCGTGCACTCGAAGCGCAGGCCGTCGCGGTACCAGGGGCCGCCCTTGCCGGGCGTCACTTGCTTCGTGCGTTCCATCGGTCGCGGATGTCCTTCGAGGCCTGCTGGCGGATGCCGTTGGATTCCATGACCGGCTCGGTGGCGTCCATGAACTCCTGCCGCCGGAAGACGAGCCGCTCGATGCCGCGCTCGTTGAAGTCGAGGACGATCCACTCGCCGTCGACGTCGCGCATCACGTCGACGAACTCGGCGAAGTTGCGGAACTCCTTCCCGTTGACGCTCTTCACCGTCTGCCCCGGGATGACGTCGTAGCCGCGGCCGACCGGGCTCGACATCATGGGCCCCAGCACTGCGACGATCTCGCGCCCATCGGACGGACGGCTGTCGGCGAGCGCCGGGATCACCGGCCCGCCGCCCATGTAGAAGAGTCCGGCGGACCCCATCGACGCCAGCTCCGACAGCAGGTCCTTGTGCATCGGGCCGAACGCGAGCGGGCCGCAGACGAGGTAGGGGTAGTCGCCGTTCGGGCGCGAGCGCACGACGCCCTCGCGGCTGCCGACGGCGGGCAGGCCCACCGTGATCGGCGTGCCGTCGCGGATGACCTCGAGCGGGATGTCCTTGCCGTCCTTGGCCGGGTCGAAGCGCCCGAGCGCGCAGGACATCGACACCTTGCGGCCGTCCTCGAGCGTCACCTGGCCCTTGTTGTCGATGGCCATGCCGTTGGCCTTGGTGATGATGTCCCAGGGCTTGAGCGGTCCGCCCTTCTGGTCGATCACCACGACGCCGCTGGTCTTGGAGCCGACCCCGAGCTTCCCGCGCAGCGCGGGGTTCTCGAGCGTCTGGACGGAGGCGTGCAGCTCGCAGTTGCCGCGCAGGGCGCCCGCCTCGGCCTCGCGGAGGAAGCGGCGGATCTCCTCGGTGGCGATCAGGTAGGAGATGTTGTCGGCGACCGAGCTGTCTGCGCCGCTGAAGGCGAGGCCCGCGATGCGCCCGTCGACGAACGCGGGGCCGCCGCTGTTGCCGAAGTTGACGGCCGCATCCACCTGGATGCGCATGCCTTCCTCGTCGTTGAGGCCGACCTCGGCCCACTCGCAGCGGCTGACCACGC
The DNA here is from genome assembly GCA_018883105.1 of Phycisphaerales bacterium. Taxonomy (GTDB): domain Bacteria; phylum Planctomycetota; class Phycisphaerae; order Phycisphaerales; family SM1A02; genus UBA966. The sequence goes on along the minus strand of VEQS01000171.1, from coordinate 3,603 downwards.
CGCTGGTGGTGGAGAGCGACTCCCCGCCCATCGGGAATCCCATGACGGTGACGCGGCTGCCGTCCTTCGGCAGGCCCTCGAGGAGCTCGACGGGCGGGTGGTCGGCGTTGAAGTCCGCGTCGTCCACCTGGACCAGCGCCAGGTCGCGGCCGAGGTCGACCGCGAGCACCTTGCCCGGGACGGGGAGGGCGGTGCGCTCGGTCTCGAGCAGCACCTCGCTCGCCTGGTGCACGACGTGCGCGTTGGTGAGGACTCGGCCCGGTGCGATCACCACGCCGGAGCCGCCCACCTCCTCGATGGGGTCGAGCTTCCAGGGGCGCACCGCGCTGCGCGGCTCGAGCTTGCAGGCGAGCTTGATGACGGAGTTGCGCAGGCGCGCGGCGGCCGGGTCGACCGCGGCGCCGCCGGCGGACGGCCCGTCCGGGGCGGGCGCAGGGGCAGGGGCGGCGTCGGGCGCGCCCGACTGCGCGGCGACGCAGGGCGCGAGCGAGAGTGCGAGGACGGCGCCTGCGACGGTCCGGAAGGCGGAGTGCATGGGGCGGGAGTCTAGGGGCCCAAGCGCGCAGCCCCCGGCCGTGGGGCCGGGGGCTGCGGATGGGGTCACTCGGAAAATCGGGACAGGGGTTCCTGGCACCGATTTCAGTCGGCGGGTTCCTCGTCGGGCGGGAACTCGCTGGCGCCGACCTCGGCACCGAACTCGGACGCGCCCTCGGCCGCGGCACCGGCGCGGAGCGCCTCGGCGAGGCTCTCCTTGCTGATGGTGGACGCGAACTCGGGGCTCTCCGCGCCCAGTTCCTCGGCCTCCTCGCGGGCCTCCTCGAGGTACGCCTCGTCGCTGGTCTCGTCGCCCTCGGGCACATCGACCAGCTTGGCCACCTGGATGCGCTGGTACTGCTCGCAGCCGGTGCCGGCGGGGATGAGGTGGCCCAGGATCACGTTCTCCTTCAGGCCGCGCAGCTCGTCGGTCGCGCCGCCCAGGGCCGCCTCGGTGAGCACCTTGGTGGTCTCCTGGAAGCTCGCGCCCGAGAGGAAGCTCTCGCTCTGCAGCGAGGCCTTGGTGATGCCCAGGAGCAGCGTCTTGAAGGTCGCGGGCTTCGGCTTGCGGGTCTTCGCCTCCTTGCCGCCCTTGTCCTTCGCGAGCGCGTTGGCCTCCTTGGCCTCGTCCCTGGTGACCAGGCCGCCGGCCGGGAGGTCGGTGTCGCCCGGGTCCTCCACGCGCAGCATGCCCGAGAGCTCCTCGTTGCGCGCGCGCAGCTCGAAGCGCTCGACGATCTCGTTGGGCAGGAAGTTCGTGTCGCCGGAGGTGGTGACGCGGACCTTGCCCAGCATCTGGCGCAGGATGACCTCGATGTGCTTGTCCGAGATCGCCACGCCCTGGGCGCGGTACACGTTCTGCACCTCGTCGAGCATGTAGGTGTAGAGCGCCTCCTCGCCGCGGATGCGGAGGATGTCGGCCGGGACCTGCGCGCCCTCGGTGAGCGGCATGCCCGCGTCGACGCGGTCGCCCGTGTGGACGCGCAGGTGCTTGCCCTGCGGGACGTGGTGCTCGTGCTCCTCGCCCGAGTCCGCCAGCACGCGGATGGTCATCTTGCCCTTGCGCTTCTCGCTGAGCAGCTCGACTCGGCCGGCGATCTCCGCCAGCACCGCCGGCTCCTTCGGGTTGCGGGCCTCGAAGAGCTCGGTGACGCGTGGCAGGCCGCCGACGATGTCGGCGCTGCGGCCGGCCTCCTTGGGCTGGCTGGCGACCAGCTGGCCGGCGCGGACCTCCTGGTCCTCGCTCACCTCGATGCGCGCCTTCGCGGGCAGGTGGTGGAAGTCCAGGATGGCGCCCTGGGCATCGACGATGGTGATGCGCGGGTGGCGCTCGCCGGTGTGCTCGGTGACGATGCGCTCGATGATCGTGCCGCGGGTCTCGACCTTGACGGTCTGGCCCTCGATCACGTCCTCGAAGCGGATGATGCCGGGCTTCTCGGCCAGGATCGGCGTCTTGGTGCCGTCCCACCGCACCAGCGCCTGGCCCTTCTTCGCGGCGTCGCCGGAGCGCACCAGGATGCTGCCGCCGTAGGGCACCCGGTGGTGCTCGAGCTCGCGGCCCTTGGCGTCGTTGATGCGGATGATGCCGTTCTTCTTGAGGGCCACCATCGCGGTCGAGCCGTCCTCGAGGACCGTCTCGACCTCGTTGCAGTCGACGACCTCGACGACGCCCGCGTTCTGCGCCTTGTGCACGGTGTCGGCGACGGTGCTGACCGCGATGCCGCCCGTGTGGAAGGTGCGCATGGTGAGCTGGGTGCCGGGCTCGCCGATCGACTGCGCCGCGATGATGCCGACGGCCATGCCCTGCTCGACGGGCTGGCCGGTCGAGAGATCCATGCCGTAGCAGCAGGCGCACACGCCGCGCGCGGTGTCGCAGGTGAGCGGGCTGCGGACGTGCACCGTGTTGATGCCGAGGTCCTCGATGTCGCGCGCGATGGCGTCGGTGATGACCTGGTTCTTGGCCACCACCGTGCGGTCGGTGCGCGGGTCGATGATCGTCTCGAGCGCGGTGCGGCCGCGGACCTGGATGTGCAGCGGCACGTCCACGTCCTCGCCCTTGTACAGCGCGCGCTTGGGCACGCCGCGCTTGGTGCCGCAGTCGGGCTCGACCACGGTGACCGACTGCGCCACGTCGCAGAGCTTGCGCGTGAGGTAGCCGGAGTCGGCGGTCTTGAGGGCGGTGTCGGCCAGTCCCTTGCGGGCGCCGTGCGTCGAGGCGAAGTACTCGAGGACGGTGAGGCCCTCGCGGAAGTTCGAGCGGATCGGCGTCTCGATGATCTCGCCGCTCGGCTTGGCCATCAGGCCGCGCATGCCGGCGAGCTGCTGCATCTGGCTGCGGTTGCCTCGGGCGCCGCTCTCGGCGAAGAGGTGCACCGGGTTCAGGTACTTGTCGCCGGCCTTGGTGGCCATGTCCGTCTCGAGGCCGGTGAGCGGGTCGCGCCGGTCGTTCTTCAGGGTCTCCATCAGGCGGTCGGAGATGTCGTTGCGGCACTTGGCCCACAGCTCGAGCACCTGGTTTCGGCGCTCGGTGTCGGTGATCGCGCCGTTCTCGTAGCTGCGCACGATCTTCAGCACCTTCTTCTCGGTCTCCTCGATCAGCTTCTCCTTCTCCGCGCTGATGCGCAGGTCGGTGATGCCGAAGGACAGGCCCGAGATCGTGGAATAGCGGAAGCCGACCTCCTTCATGCGGTCGAGCAGGTCGATGGTGTCGGCCTTGCCGCGGCGGTGGAAGGTGTCGTCGATGACGCGCGCGGCGCCCTTCTTGCTCAGCGAGCAGTTGTAGAAGGGCATGCCGTCCGGCAGGATCTCGTTGAAGAGGAGCCGGCCGAGCGTGGTCAGCGCGCGGCGGTTGGCCGGCAGCGCCTTGGGCTGGTCCTTCTCCTTCTCGACGGACTCGGAGAACCGGTCGAGCCGGACCTCGATCCAGTCGTGCAGGTCGATCGCTCCGCGGTCGTAGGCGAGCAGCGCCTCGGCCTGGTCGGCGAAGCGGGGGATGCGGCCCTTCTCGGCGGGGACGTCCTTGAAGCCCACCGTCAGGAAGTACACGCCCATGACGATGTCCTGGGACGG
>VEQS01000170.1 GCA_018883105.1 Phycisphaerales bacterium | reverse complement strand
GGCCTGGACCACGCGGGTTGCGTCCGCCGGCACGAGCGCGATCGACGGCTCGCCGTCGCCGTCGTGCACGCCGGCGGCGACCAAGGCATCGAGCGCCGCCCCCGCCACGACGCAGGCCAGCACCGGGCGGCCGTCGTCGTCCGGGCGCGCGTACTGCTGGCAGATGGTGCGACGCAGCGCAAGCCGAGCCGCCTCGGCCAGTGCATGCGGATCGCGCGAGCGACGCGAGGCGTCCGCCACGGCCTCGAGCACGGCCTCCAGGTCGCGCACCGGCACGCGCTCGCGCAGCAGGCACTGCATCACGCGCTGCAGCTCGCCGGGACGGATGCAGGCGGGCACCGTGTCCGCCACGAGCCGCGGCGCACGGCGCTCGAGCTCGGCCAGCAGGTCGGCCACGTGCTCGCGGGTCAGCAGTTCGTCGGCGTGGCGGCGCACCACCGTGGCGAAGTGCGCTCCCAGCACGGACTCGGGCGCGGCCACGGCGCAACCGGCCGACTCGGCCTGGCGCCGGAGCGACGGCGCGATCCACAGGGCATCGAGCCCGAACGCCGGCTCGCGCACCGGGATGCCGGGAATCCCGGGAAGCGGCCCCTCGCCCGGCATCGCCAGCAGCTCGCCGAGGCGCAGCTCGCCCTCGCCGACCGCTGCCCCACGGATGCGGATCCGGTAGCCGCCGGCGGGCAGCGTGCGTTCGTCCCGCACCCGCACCGGCGGCACCACGATGCCAAGGTCCTGCGCGACCTGCCTGCGCACGGACTCGATCCGACGGAGCACGGGCGAGGCATCGCCCTCGCGCACCAGCTCCACCAGGTCGGCACCCACCTCCACCTCGAGCGGCTCGATCGAGAGCAGCGCGCCGATCTCCTCCGCACGGCGGTGCACCGACGCGTCGTCCGGTTCGGCCGCCTCGACGATCGCCGCCGCGCGCGATCCGGGGCCGGCAGACGCCGACGCGCCGCCACCTGCCCGCGACACCAGCATGGCGAGCCCCGCGCTCACCGCCGCCGCCACGAGGAGCGGCACCGTCGGCAGCGGCGTCAGGGACAGCACCGCCATGAACCCGCTCAGCATCCACAGCGCACGCGGCCCGCCGACCACCTGGCGCGGCAGCTCCTCGCCGATCGACCTTCCGCGGCCCGCGCGCGCCGTCACCAGGCCCGCGGCCACGGCGATCACGAACGCCGGCACCTGCGCCGCCAGGCCATCGCCGATCGAGAGCACCGTGATGGCCCGCGCCGTCTCGGCGATGCCCCATCCGTTCTGGACGACGCCGACCAGCATGCCGCCCACCACGTTGACGGCGGTGATCACCAGGCCCGCGATCGCGTCGCCGCGCACGAAGCGGCTCGCGCCGTCCATCGCGCCGAAGAAGTCCGCCTCGCGCGCCAGCTCCGCGCGCCGTCGCCGCGCCGAGCGAGCGTCGATCGCGCCGGAGGCGAGGTCCGCGTCGATCGCCATCTGCCGGCCGGGCAGCGCATCGAGCGCGAACCGGGCCGCCACCTCCGCCATGCGCGAGGCGCCCTTCGTGATGACGACGAACTGCACCACCACCAGGATGGCGAACACCGTGGCGCCCACCACCACGCTGTCGCCTGCCACCATGCGGCCGAACGACTCGATCAGCCGTCCCGCCACGCCCTGCACTTCCTCGGGGGTGGAGCCCTGGGCGCCGAGGATGAGCCGCGTCGACGCGACGTTGATGACGAGCCGGAAGAGGGTCGTCCCGAGGAGGAGCGCGGGGAATGCGCTGAACTCGAGCGGCGCCCGCAGCGACGAGGCGCGCACCAGGATGAGCGCCGCCAGCGCGAAGTTGAGGGCCACCAGCGCGTCCATCGCCACAGGGCCCATCGGCACCAGGAGGACCACGAGCATCCCGAGCAGCGCCGCCGGCAGCGCGAAGGCGCGATGCTCGGCGACGAACGACGCGATCCGGTCAGGCAGCGATGCCATGGGACTCCTTGCCCGGCTGGGCGAAGCGTGCGACGGTCCGGCGCGCGGCGGCCCGCCGCTGCGCACGCACCTCGGGATGGCCGTCCTCGAGCCGGCGCTCCTCGCGCGCCTCGGCCGTGTCCATGCGCGCCGCCGCGCGCCAGCGCAGGCGCGCGGCGGCCACGTCGACCGCGGCCACCGCGATGCCGGCGCCGACCGCCGCAAGCAGCGCATCCGTGACGACGGGGGCCGCGCGCGCCAGGCCCGCGCCCAGGCCGAGCGCAGGCAGCGCAGCGATCGCCGGCCAGTGCGCCCACACCGCCGCGGCCGCCGCGCCCGCCATGCCCACGCCCCATGCCGCGCGCACCATCGCCCCTCCGAGCGACGCCGCCGTCGGCACTGCCGGGCGCCGCCCACCGCGCACCGAGGACCACCGGCCGCCGCCCTGCACCGCCGCGCCGAGCCATGCCCCCGCGAGCGCCGCGACCGGCACGGGCCAGCACGCCGCCGCCACCGCGCCCACCACCGAACGCACCTCGGACGCGCCGTCGATGCCGCCGACCGCGAGGCCCGCGTGCCCCGCGGAGCGCAGCCCCTCGGAGACCTCATCGAGCAGCCGGCCAGGCACCCCGAACGCCCAAGCGGCTGCCAGCCCACCGACGATCGCACCGATCGCGCACGGGGCGGCACGCACCGGCGCACCGTGACGCTCGCGAAGCCGCTCGAGGCGCCGCGGGCCTGCATCGATGGTGCGCTCCTCGCTCATCGCGCGCCTCCCGCAACCGAGTGCATCGCATCGAGCATCCCCGCAACGGCACCGTCCATCGACGACTGCATCGCCCACGCGCCGGTTGCCAGCGCAAGGAGCCCCACCGCCGCACGCACCGGGAAGCCGAAGGCAATCGGCGAGATGCCGGGCACCGACCGGGCGACCAGCCCGGACACCATGCTCTCGACCACCAGCACCACGGTCACGGGCATGGCGACGCGCAGCGACAGTTCGCACGCCGCGCACGCCGCGCCGGTCGCCACCGCCAGCGTTCCCTCACCCGGGCGCCAAAGCCCCAGTCCCACGTAGTCGAAGCTGCGGACGCTCGCGAGCGCCACGGCGTCGAGCCCGCCCGCCCAGGCGAACATCGCCGCGCCCGCCAGGCCCAGCACCTGCCCGACGGCATCGTCGCCGTCCATCGCGTCGGGTGCACCCTCGCTGACTGCGGCACCGAAACCAAGCCCCATCTGCACGCCGGCCAGCGAACCCGCGGCGCGGAACGCCGCCACCGGAAGCATCGCGATCGTGCCGATCGCCGCGCCGACCGCAAACTCGACCGCCGCCGCCGGCACCAGCCGCCACGGCTCGTCGACGGACGCCTGCGGCAGTCCCGATGCGGCGACGGTCGGCAGCGCCGCCGCCGCCAGCGCGATCGCGATCGCCGCGCGCATGCGCGCCGAGAGCGCCGCCGACGCGAACGCCGGCGCGAATGCCGCCACGCCTGCCACCCGGCAGGCCGCCAGCCCCAGGGGCACCAGCGCCTCGCCGCTCATGCCGCCCCCATGAACATGGCCTGCGCGAACCCGACCAGCTTCGACACCATCCATCCGGCCAGCGCCAGGAGCGCGAGCGCGCACGCCACGAGCCTGGGTACCGCGCTCACCGCGTGGTCCTGCACCTGCGTCGCAGCCTGCAGCACCGCGGCGACCAGCCCGACAGCGACCGCCACCACCAGCACCGGCAGCGCCACCACCAGCGCCGTCAGCAGCGCCGACTGCAGCAGGTCGACCGGGGCGTCGCCCGTCATCCCGCCACCGCCAGTCCGCCGAGGAGCGAGCCGACCACCAGCGTCCATCCGTCGGCCAGCACGAAGAGGAGGAGCTTGAGCGGCATCGACACCAGGGTCGGCGGCACCATGAACATGCCCAGGCTCACCAGGATGCTCGCCACCACCAGGTCCACCACCAGGAACGGCAACAGCACGCGGAAGCCGATCAGGAACGCGACCTTCAGCTCGCTGAGGACGAACGCCGGCACCAGCGTCGCCATGTCGACGTCGGCGCGCGTGAGCTTCGACGGGTCCGAGACGTCGACGCCCCGGTGCGCAAGCAGCATGTAGACGCCCTGCCAGTTCCCCGTGGCCTCGATCTGCGCGAACATGAACTCGCGCAGCGGCTGGCGCGCGGCTGCCCATGCCTCGGCGGAACTGGCGACCGTGCCGTCCATGTACGGGCGCACGCCTGCGTTCCAAGCGCGGTCGAAGGTCGGGGCCATCACCGCGAAGGTGAGGAGGAGCGACAGCCCCACCACCACCTGGTTCGGCGGCATTGCCTGGGCGCCGACCGCCTGGCGCAGGAGCCCAAGCACCACCACGACCCGGGTGAAGCAGGTGCAGAGGACGAGCACCGCCGGCGCCAGCGACAGCACCGCGAGCAGCACCACCATGTCCACCGCGCCGCGAAAGCCCGCGCCCGCCGGCAGCGCCTGCGCCGCGCCCGCGACGATCGACACCGGGTCGATGCCCGCCGCGTCCTGCGTCATGCCTGCGGCCCCCGGCCGGAACGGAGGTCGACGACGCGCTCGGCCGGCGGCATGGCGGCCGCCGACGCCCCACGCGTGCGCGCGAGCACCGCCGCGACGTCCGCCGGGTCGGTGAGTTCGGAGAGCGTGCGCATGCCGTCGCGCCCCTGGTGGACGCACAGCACCTTCGGCCCGAAGCGCACCGCGAGCACCTGCTGACCGCGGCCCACGGGCGCCCGCGCGATCACCTCGAAGGCACCGTCGCCGGACAGCGTGCGCGCCATTCCCGAGCGCCGGATCCACCACCGCGCCACGAACACGATGCCCACCACCACGACCAGCGCCCCGACCAGTCGTGCCATCTCGCCGCCCGCGGACACCGGATCGACGCGCGACGCCGAGGCCGAGGCGGGAAGCGGCGTCATCTCGCCCGCGGCGGGCGCCTGCGCCGTCGCGGCGCGCGCACCGATCGCCACCGCGATCGCGAACGCCACGGCCACGACGCGTGCACGCACGGCGCGGCGCCGCACCGCGACGCGCGCCAACGACCAACGATCGACCGGTACGGGGATGGCCATCCGTGGCTCCACGGCTGTCATCGGCCCCTGGCCGGCAATTCCTGCAGAGAGCGCGCAGTTCCTGCCGGAGTCAGGCGGCCGGGCGGACGTCGACCAGCGCCAGCGCCCCTGGAAGCGTGTCCACCTCAACCTCGGCAGTCGGGCCGCCCGGCACGGGGTCGCCGTCGGCCTGCAGGTGGACGGGCCGGTCCCACCGCACGTGCCACGCGCGGTCACGGCCGAGTCCGGCAGCCCGACCGGGGCCCGCCACGGCCAGCCGCGCGAACCACCCGATCACCCCCAGGACCGACCTGCAC
>VEQS01000169.1 GCA_018883105.1 Phycisphaerales bacterium | reverse complement strand
CGCCAAGTGGGAGAAGGACGCCGTCCGCGTGATGGGTGGCTACTACAACGCCGCGTACACGCCCATCAACGCCGGCAACACCAACAGCTGGAACAACGTCAACAACCAGAGCGTCGCCCTCACCGGCCGCGCCGAGTTCAAGATGGCCGGCAGCTGGGATCAGTTCTCCAAGGAGTCGAGCTTCAAGGGCGAGGAATTCGGCCTCGTCGGCGGCGCCGGCATCTTCTGGCAGAACGCGCGTGGTCAGAACCTCCCGATGCCTGTCGGGTCGTACGGATTCTCGCCCGTTGGCATCACCCTTGATGCGAACGCCAAGTTCGGTGGCTTCAACGCCATCGCGCAGGTGCTCTGGCAGAACTCGTATGCCTTCCAGAACCCGGACGCCTCTACCTGGGGCTTCAACCTGCAGGGCGGCGCGTTCCTGACCGAGGACCTCGAGCTCTTCGGCGCCTGGAACTACAACAACATCGGGAGCTTCGGCGAGCCCGGTGTTGCGAGCAACTTCCTCCAGGTCGGCGGCAACTGGTACTTCGCGAAGAACAACATGAAGATGACCGTTCTCGCGACGATCCCGCTGAACGTGAACGCCGGTGAGCAGGGCGCCAACACCCTGGCTGGTGGTTCGTTCGGCATGGTCAACAACGGCACCGTCGGCAACAACTTCGGCCTGGTCGTCCAGCTCCAGCTGATGTTCTGATCCTCGGATCAGACCTCGGCCGCAGCCAGACCAGCCTGACTTGAACCTTCCACCGGACCCGGCCTTGCGCCGGGTCCGGTGTGCTTTTCGGGCCTTCGGGCTTCAGCATGGCCCCGGGCTGCGCCGATGAATGGATCGATAGGATCCTTGCCCATGCAGTCCCTGCCATGCTCATCCGCGACGGCCTGGGTGGCCGCGGCGACGGTGGCGGCCCTTGCGGCGCCGGCGGCGATGGGTCAGGCGGCGGACGGCGTGCTGGACAAGCCAGAACCCTCGGTCTCCGACCTGCTGAAGCGGCTGGACGTCCTGGAGGAGCGCAACAAGGAACTCGAGGGCAAGGTCACCGACCTCACCCGCCAGCAGGGCGAGGAGTGGCTGGGCGAGCAGCGCGCCGCGCAGATCCGCGAGGTGGTGCGCGACGTCCTGGCCGACAGCGAGCAGCGCGCGAGCCTGCGCGACGGCGGCATGACCGCCGGCTGGAACGACGGCTTCTTCCTGGCCAGCCCCGACGGCCGGTTCCGGATGAACCTCGGCGGCTTCGTGCAGACCCGCTTCATCTGGAGCGCGATCCAGACCAGCCCCTCGGTCCCGTACACCTTCGACCAGCAGCAGGACCGCTACGGCTTCGACGTGCCGCAGGTCCAGCTGTGGGCGGACGGCCACATCTTCAGCCGCGACTTCCAGTACATGGTGAAGGCGCGCTTCTACGAGCAGTTCCTCACCGAGCTGAACAAGGGCACCACCGCGCCGGTCCCCGGGGCCGCCGACTACAGCGGCTTCGAGCTGATGGACGCGTGGGCGCGCATCAACCTCGACGACAACTGGTCGGTGCGCGCGGGCCAGTTCCGTTCGCCGTACTCGCGCGGCTTCCTGGTGCTCGAGCAGTACCAGATGTCCGCCTCGCGCTCGGTGGTCGACTACCACTACGCGCTCGGCTACACGCAGGGCCTCGAGCTCGAGTACGCAAGCGACGAGGCCCGCATGCGGATGTCGTTGAACAACGGGGCGGAGGACAACCTGCTCGGCGACCCGGCCGCCAACTACGGCGCCGCGGGCGTGGGACTCGGCCAGTTCAAGATCTTTCCCACCGGCAGCTATGGCTCGCAGAACGCCCCGTTCTGGGCGCAGACCGCGGCCATCAGCGCCACCGGCCGCTTCGACTGGAAGATGGCCGGCACCTGGGACCAGTTCCGCAGCTACACCAGCCCCGCCATGGAGGAGTTCGGCCTGCTGATGGGCCTGGGCGTCCACTACCAGAACTCCTACGCATACCAGCCGAACAACTCGGCGGGCGGCCTGCCGGATCCGAGCAACACGTGGTTCGCCACCACGTTCGATGCCCAGCTCAACTTCGGCGGCGCGTCTTTCTACGGGGCGTTCTTCTACAACTATCTCGACGCTCCCGGTGCCACCAACCCGCAGTTCGGCTCGCTGCCGAGCAGCGGCAACTTCATCGACCTCGGCGGATTCAGCATCTACGCCTTCCAGACGATGGCCTCGGCGTACATCGCGCCGAAGATGGAGCTGTTTGGCCGGTACGAGTTCGCCATGATCGACGGCATCAACAGCGCGGCGGTGGGCCCCGTGCTCGCCGATCCTGACCCGCTCAACCTGCTCACCGTCGGCTTCAACTGGTACCTCGATGGCCAGGACCTGAAGTGGACGACCGACCTGGGCTGGGCCATCACCGAGGTGCACCCGTGGTTCGCCGACATCGAGGCGGGCTGGCGGCCGTCTGCGAGCGACGAGGTGGTCTTCCGGACCCAGCTGCAGCTGATGTTCTGACGGGCGGCGCCGAGGGGGCCCCTGCATCGGGCGATCGCCCGTTTTTCATATGATTTGCGGCCCATGGCCGCCGTCCATCGAGTCGAGGTCCGACCCCGCCCCGGGCACCGGGACGTGCGGGGGGAATCGGTTCCTCGCCAGGCCGCGGCCCTCGGGCTGGCGGCGCCGCGCGAGGCGCGGCATGCGTCGGTCTACCTGCTTGAAGGGGATGTCCCGGCGGCGACGCTCGAGCGGATCGCCCGCGAGCTTCTCGCCGACCCAGTGACGCAGGTGGCGTCCGTGGCACCGGCCGGTGCCGCGTCCGCCGGTCGACCCCTCGATGCCATCGTCGAGGTGCATCCGCTGCCCGGGGTCACCGACCCCGCGGCCGAGAGCGTGGAGCTGGCGGTGCATGCGCTCTTCGGGCTTGACGTGCGGGTGCGGACCGGCGATCGCTACGACCTCGCGGGGCTCGATGCCGATGCCGCGCGGACCCTCGGCAGCCGCGCGCTCGCCAATCCCGTCATCCACGGCATTCATCTCGAGCCCTGGCATCCGTCGTCGTTCCCGGCCGGCCATGCGCGCGAGCTGCGCATCGTCGAGGTGCCGATCTGCGGCCTGTCGGACGCGGAGCTCGAGCGCCTGAGCCGCGAGGCCCACCTCTTCCTCTCGCTCGAGGAGATGCGCGCGATCCAGGCGGAGTACCGCCGCCTCGGGCGCGAGCCGCGCGAGATCGAGCTTGAGACCCTGGCGCAGACGTGGAGCGAGCACTGCGTCCACAAGACCCTCAAGAGCACCGTGCGCTACCGCGAGGCGAACCTCGCTCCCGGCCAGCGCGCGCTTGCGGGCGGTGCCCTCGCCGGCCGCCCGGGCCATGAGGTGGCTCCCGACGGCTCGGTGACCATCGCAAACCTCCTGAAGCGCACGGTGGCCGCCGCCACCAACGAGCTGATCGACCCCGCGCGCGCGGACCGCATCGACTGGTGCCTCTCGGTGTTCGTCGACAACTCGGGCGTCATCGCCTTCGACGACGACCACGCCGTGTGTTTCAAGTGCGAGACGCACAACCGTCCGAGCGCGATCGAGCCCTACGGCGGCGCCGCCACGGGGATCGGCGGCTGCATCCGCGACATCATGGGCACGGGCCTCGGCGCCAAGCCGATCGCCGCCACCGACATCTTCTGCGTCGCGCCGCTTGCCGGCACCGAGGTGCCGGCGGGCTGCCTGCCGCCCGCGCGCATCCTGCGCCAGGTGGTGGCGGGCGTGCGCGACTACGGCAACCGGATGGGGATCCCCACCGTGAACGGCGGCGTGTGGTTCGACCCGCGCTACGTGGGGAACCCGCTCGTCTTCTGCGGCGTGGTGGGCGTGATGCCGCGGGCCCTGGTGAAGGGCCAGGTGCACGCGGGCGACCGCATCGTCGCGATCGGCGGCCGCACGGGCCGCGACGGCATCCACGGCGCCACCTTCTCGAGCGCCGAGGTCGAGCACGGCACGGCGAGCGAGTTCAGCCACGCGGTGCAGATCGGAAACGCCATCACCGAGAAGAAGGCCCTCGACGCGATGCTCGCCGCGCGCGACCAGCACGACGGCCCGCTCTACCGCGCGGCTACCGACTGCGGCGCGGGCGGGTTCTCGAGCGCGGTGGGCGAGATGGGCAAGGACGTCGGTGCCGTGGTGCACCTTGACCGCGCGCCCGTCAAGTACGCGGGCCTGACCCCCACCGAGGTCTGGATCAGCGAGGCGCAGGAGCGCATGGTGCTTGCGGTGCCGGCGGCGAAGCTTGCGCGCCTGCGCGCGGTGTGCGAAGCGCATGGCGTCGAGCTCTCCGAGCTCGGCGAGTTCGGCACGCCGGACCGCATGATCCGGCTCCTCTGGAACGGCACCGAGGTCGGCGCGCTCGACACGCACTTCCTGCACGAGGGCGTCCCGATGCCCACCCGCGAGGCGGTCTGGGACGCCGCGTGGAGCGCATCGCAGCAGCCCGCGCCCGCGGATGGCCATGGCGTGGGGCCGCGGCTCCTCGACACGTGCTGCGCGCTGCTCTCGCACCCGAACCTCGCAAGCAAGGCCTGGATCATCCGCCAGTACGACCACGAGGTGCAGGGCGGCAGCGTCGTGAAGCCGCTCGTCGGCGTGGGGGAGGGTGGGCCGTCGGACGGCGCGGTGGTGCACCCGGTGCAGGGCTCGCCACGGGCGCTCGCGATCGCCAATGGCCTCGCGACCGGCTGGTGCGCCGATCCGTACGCCATGACGCTCGCCGCGATCGATGAGTGCGTGCGCAACCTGGTGTGCGTCGGGGCCGATCCCGCGCGCATCGCGATCCTGGACAACTTCTGCTGGCCGTCCTGCGACGATCCGCGCAACATGGGTGCGCTGGTGCGTGCGGCCGAGGCGTGCCGCGACGGCGCGCTTGCCTACCGCACGCCCTTCATCAGCGGCAAGGACAGCCTGAAGAACCAGTTCCGAACGCAGGACGGGCGCACGATCATGATCCCGCCGACGCTCCTGGTGTCGGGCTTCGGCATCGTGGAGGACGCGGCCCGCGCGTGCACCATGGACCTGAAGCGCGCCGGCAGCGTGCTGGTGGTCGTGGGGACGACCGGCGCACGGATGGGCGGCAGCCACCGCGCGATGCTCGGCGCGTGCGCGCACCGCGACATGCGCTTGCCCGAGGTCGACCCCGCGCGCGGCGCGCGCACGGCACGGGCGGTCGCTTCGTGCATCGCCGGCGGCCATGTCCTGGGCGCGCACGACCTGAGCGAGGGCGGATTGCTTCCTGCGGTCGCCGAGATGTGCTTTGCCGGGGGGCTGGGGGCGTCGATCGACCTCTCCCGCGTGCCGGTGACGGCGGGCGGGGCGGGCGACGGCGAGG
>VEQS01000025.1 GCA_018883105.1 Phycisphaerales bacterium | reverse complement strand
CTCCTGATGACCGAGGGCAGCGGCCTGTACCTGGCGGGCCCGGCGCTGGTGAAGGCGGCGATCGGGCAGGACGTCTCGAGCGAGGACCTCGGCGGCGCCCAGATGCACGCCCAGGTCTCCGGCACGATCGACTTCCGCGAGAAGGACGACCCGGCCTGCATCGACCGCCTGCGCCGGCTGATGCGCGCCAACCGCGCCGCGCCACTGGCGCCCCTTCCTCCCGAGGCGCCCGCCGCGCCGGCACGCGACCCGGCCGATGCCCTCGCGGTCTTCCGCGACCGCCCCGGCGAGCAGTACGACGTCTCCGAGCTGCTCGCCTGCGTCGTCGACGCCGGCAGCATGGACGAGTACCGCGCCGAGTACGGCCGCTCGCTCGTGTGCGCCTACGCGCGCATCGGCGGGTTCCCGGTCGGCATCGTCGCCAACCAGAAGAAGCTCACGCAGAAGAAGATGGCCGGCGGCAAGGCCGGGCCCTCCGTGGCCTCGAACATGCCGGCGGTGATCTACGACGACAGCGCCGACAAGGCCGCGCGGTTCATCATGGACTGCAACCAGCGGCGCATCCCGCTCCTCTTCGTCCACGACACCACCGGGTTCATGGTCGGCCGCGACAGCGAGCAGGGCGGCATCATCCGCGCCGGCGCGAAGATGGTGAACGCCATGTCCAACTGCGTGGTGCCCAAGGTCGTGCTGATCCTGGGCGGGAGCTTCGGCGCCGGCAACTACGCGATGTGCGGCCGCGCCTTCGACCCGCTGCTGACGCTCGCGTGGCCGGGCGCCCGCTGCAGCGTGATGGGCGCCGCGCAGGCGGCAAGCACGCTCCTGCAGATCGACCTCGCCGCGCGCGAGCGCAAGGGCGAGAAGGTCGACGAGGCGATGCGCACGCAGCTGCTCGAGGCGATCACCAAGAGCTACTCCGAGCAGCAGGACATCCGCTGGGCCGCGAGCCGCGGCTGGGTGGACCGGATCATCGACCCCCTGCGCACCCGCGACGAGCTGGTCGCCGCGATGCGCGTCGCCTGGCAGGCGCCGGCGGACGGGCCCTTCCGCACCGGCGTGCTGCAGACCTGACCGCCATGCGGATCGTCGTCGCCACCGGCAACCCGCACAAGGTGGAGGAGATCCGCGCGGTGCTTGCGCCGCTCGGGTTCACGGTGCTGTCGCTCTCGGAGACCGGGCGGCCCGTGCCTCCCGAGCCCGAGGAGCCGCACCCCACCTTCGAGCAGAACGCCCGCCTGAAGGCCGTGCACTACGCGCGCGCGGTCGGCGAGGCGGTGCTTGCCGACGACAGCGGGCTCGAGGTCGATGCGCTGCTCGGAGCGCCGGGGGTGCACAGCGCGCACTGGGCCGGGCGCGAGGGTTCGCGCCAGGAGCGCGACGCGCGCAACAACGCGCGCCTCGCCGAGTCGATGCAGGGCGTGCCCGCGCACCGCCGCACCGCGCGCTTCGTGTGCACCATGTGCATCGCGACTCCCGCCGGCGAGGTGCTGGTCGAGACCCGCGGCGAGATGGAGGGCGTGATCGGCGATGCGCCCCGTGGCGCGCATGGCTTCGGCTACGACCCGTGGCTCCATCTCCCGGACCGCGGCGTCTCCAGCGCCGAGCTTCCGCCCGAGGAGAAGAACGCGATCAGCCACCGCGGGCGCGCCGTCAGGCGGCTCGCCTACCTCGTGGTCCACAAGCGGATCCGCTGGTGAGCGGTGCGCGCCCGGCGATCCCGCTGGCGGTGCTGCGGCTTCCCGAGCAGCGCTATTCCTGCCACGGCTGCGGCGACTGCTGCCGCGACTTCACGGTGCAGCTCAGGCCGCCGGACCTGGAACGCCTGCGCGCCCAGGGCTGGGAGGAGAGGCTCGGCCGGCCCGTGACGGCCGAGTTCCGCGGCGGGTCGTTCCTGGCGCAGCGCGAGGACGGGGCATGCGTCCTCCTGATGGAGGGAGGCCGCTGCCGAATCCACGCCGAGCACGGCCTGGAGGCGAAGCCGATCGCGTGCCAGCTCTTCCCGTGGATCCTCGCGCCCGACGCGCGCCGCGCGCACGTGGGGATCAGCTTCGCGTGCGCCAGCGTGCTCGGTTCGCGGGGGTCCGACCTCGGCGCCCACGCGCGCGACGTGCGGCGCATGGCCGGCGACGTGCCGGAGCTCGCGCCCGCGCGCACGTTCCTCGACGCCGCCACCGAGGCCACCCCCGAGGAAGCCGATGCGGTGGCCGAGACGCTCGATGCGTGGCTGCGCGAACGTTCGCGCCCGCTTGCGCTGCGCCTCGACGGCCTGGCGTGGCTCGGGCAGCAGCTGGCACGCGCCCGGTTCGCGAAGGTACGTGGGCCCCGCCTGCGCGAACTGATGGAGACGCTGGTCACGGCGCTTCCCGACGAGCTGCCGCTCCACCCCGTGGAGCCGCCGACGCGCGCGCAGCGCGCGACCCTTCGCCAGGCCGCGTTCTTCCGCCTGGAGGACCCGAAGATCCCCGAGATCTCGCGCACCGGCCGCCTGCGCACGGTGGTCGGCCAGTACCTGCGCAGCCGGCGCTTCGCGCGGGCGCGCGGTCCGGTCCCCGCGATGGGCGCACGCTGGCCCGGCGGGTTCGCGTTCGAGGCCGTGGACCGCGTGACGCGCCTCGAGGCATCGCCGGACGTGGACGCCATCGACGAGCTCCTCACGCGCTGGCTGCGCGCCACCGTGCTCGGGCACCGGGCATGGGGCAGCGGCTACCACGGATGGCCGGTGGTCGACGGCCTGCAGGCGCTTGCGCTGAACGCCGCGTGCGTGCGCTGGCTCGCGCAGCTGCATGCGGCCGGTGCATCGCGCGCGGAGCCGGTGCTCGAGGACGTGCGTGCCGCGCTCGGCCGCGTCGACCGCGCCTGCGGGCGCGCCCCGTGGATCGGGAGCCGTGCCGAGCGCATGCGCCTCTCCTACCTGCGGATCGACGACGGCCTGCGCCGCATCCTGCGCTGACGGCTCACGCCTCCGCGCGCCTGCGCCGCCACCACCTCGCCAGGAACGGGATGGCCAGGATCCCCATCGGGATCGTGGTGAACATCTCGCCGAGGCTCTCCAGGAGCGCCAGCTGCGTGAAGCCCGCATCGGCGTGCGCCACGTCCAGGCCGCCGCCCGCCATCCAGTTGGCCACCACCACCGTGGTGGCCTCGCGGAAGCCGACGCGGCCGAGCGGGTTGAGCATCACCGCGATCGACGCGACCCCCAGCACCGTGACGGTGGCGAAGTCGAGGCCGAGGCCCAGGATCTCGCCCGCGCACCACATGCGCGCGATCCAGAGCAGCACCTCCCCCGCGCGCAGCAGCGTCCCCACCCAGTAGGTGGACTGCGTGGTGAGCATCGGCGTCCAGCGGCCCATCACGCGCTGCACGGGGGCGAGGCGCGCGACTCGGTGGAGCGCCAGCCCGCCCACCGCCAGCACGCCGACCACGAGCAGGCACCACACGAGGTCCGGGTGCGGGTCGACCGCGGTCGCCACCACCACCGCGCCGAGCGACACCAGGATCACGACGGTGGTCGCCGCGAACCATGCGGTGCTCTCGCCGAAGGACAGCCGGTTGGCGAGCATCGCGTAGGCGTACCGCGCGGGCAGGCCCAGGCGGACCGGGAAGAAGTTGCTCGTGGCCGCCGCGTAGGTGACCCACTGCATCTCCATGAACCCCAGGCGGCGCACGGGCAGGAGCACCAGCCAGAAGAGCGCCCCGTCGATCACCATGCTGAGCACCGTGGTGATCGCGATCCCCGCGACGAGCCAGGGACGCGACTGCCACGCCGCGGAGACGCTCTCCATGATGCCGGCGCGGCCGGGCGCGTTCGCCGCCTCCAGCGCGCCCTTCACGATCCACGCGACGATCGCCACCCCGATCGCGAAGCCCACCGCCTGGACCGCGATGCTGCGCGGGGTCATGGTCCGGCGCGCGATGTCGCGGAACTGGCCGTCGGTCATCGGGCGCGCACCTTACCCGGGCGCGCGCCGCGCGCGCTCGCGCGCGATCACCCACAGCGCACGCACGCCGTCGGTCCAGCGGATCTTCTTCCCCTCGGCGAAGCCGCGCGGCGCGTAGCGCACCGGCACCTCGGCCACGCGCACCTTCGCCCGCGCGAGCGCCGCCGCCACCTGCGGCTCGATGCCGAAGCGCTCCTCGGTGAGCCACGGGCGCACCTCGCGCAGCACCGGCACGCGCAGCAGCTTGTAGCAGCACTCCATGTCTCGGACCCCGAGGCCCGTGGCCAGGTCGCTCGCCCAGGTGAGGAACCCGTTCGCCGCCGCATGCAGCCGCCGCCACGCGCCCGCGGGGCGCGTGCCCGCCCAGCGGTTGCCGAAGACGGCGCCGGTCCCGGGCACGAGCGCGCCGAGCAGCGCCGGGTAGTCCGCGGGGTCGTACTCGAGGTCGGCGTCCTGGACGAGCACCGCGTCGGCGTCCGCCGCGCCGGCGAGCACGTGGTCGAAGGCAGTCATCAGTGCGGCGCCCTTGCCGCGGTTGCGCGGATGGACCAGGAGCTCGGCCGAGCTGCCGCCGCGCTCGCGTGCCTCGCGTGCCACGCGCGCGGCCTCGGGCCGGCTGCCGTCGTCGACCATCACCAGCCGCAGCGACCATCCCGGCGGCAGCGGCGCGCCCATGACCCGGTCGACGATGCGCGACAGCGTCTGCCCCTCGTCGAACACGGGCATGGCCACGTGCAGCACCGGCATGGGCCGCGCGGGCCGACGCCGCGCGTCAGCCCTGCTGCTCCGGCTTCCCGAGCGAGGCGCGCATCGACGTGTCGGCCATCACGTTCTGCATCCGGTAGTAGTCCATCAGGCCCATGTTGCCCTTGCGCAGGGCCTCGCTGATCGCCTTCGGGATCTCGGCCTCGGCCAGCACCACCAGGGCGCGGTTCTTCTGCTCCTCGGCCTGGAACTCGGCCTCCTGCGCCACGGCCAGCGCGCGGCGCTGCTCGGCCTGCGCCTGGAAGCGCTTGGTGTCGGCCTCGGCCTGCGCGGTCTGCAGGTTGGCGCCGATGTTCTCGCCCACGTCGATGTCGGCGATGTCGATCGACAGGATCTCGAACGCGGTGCCGCTGTCGAGGCCCTTGGCGAGCACGGTCTTGGAGATCTTGTCGGGGTTCTCCAGCACGCTCTTGTGGTCCTCGGCGCTGCCGATCGTCGAGATGATGCCCTCGCCGACGCGGGCGATGATCGTCTCCTCGGTGGCGCCGCCGACCAGCCGCGAGATGTTGGTGCGCACCGTGACGCGCGCCCGGGCCTTCAGCTGGATGCCGTCCTTCGCCACCGCGTCGATCGTCTGCCGGCCGCTCTGGACGCTCGGGCAGTCGATCACCTTCGGGTCGACGCTCGTCTTCACGGCATCGAGGATGTCTCGGCCGGCGAGGTCGATCGCGGTCGCGCGGTCCCAGGGGAGCTCGATCTTCGCCTTGTCGGCCGCGATCATGGCGCGGACCACGCGCTCGATGTCGCCGCCGGCGAGGTAGTGGCTCTCGAGCTGGTCGGTGTCGACGTCGAGGCCGGCCTTCTTGGCGGAGATGCGGTTGAAGACGATGTCGCTCGGGGCCACCTTGCGCAGGCGCATCATGACGAGCTTCAGGAGGCTCACCGGGGCACCCGAGAGCCAGGCCTGCACGGCGAGCTGGATGTACTGGCTGATCACGATCAGCATCACCAGGCCGATCAGGCCGACGACGGCGAGGATCACCCAGAAGACGACGCTGGCACCCCCGGCGGGCGCCTGCGCAAGCTGCGGCAGGAGGAAGGTCTGGTTGTTCATGGCGGCGAGATCTTAGCCGCGTGCCCGCACCGTGACCCGGTCGCCGCTCACCGACGTCACCTCGACCTCGGCGCCCGCGTCGACGAGCCCGAACTCGGCCGTCACCTCGATGCGCGACTCCCCGAGTCGCGCGAAGCCGACGGGCCGCAGCCCCGTGAGCGCCACGCCGCGGTCGCCGGGGCGCACCGCCGGCGCGCCGGCCGCGCCAACGGCCGTCGCCCCGTCCTCCTCGCCCGCGTCCGCGGTGCCGCCGAGCACCATCCGCCGCGCGATCGGCGAGCGCGACCACACCTTGAATCCGATCACGAGCGCGAACGGCGCACCCGCCGAGTAGGCAAGCAGCGCCGCGAACCCCCACACCGCGCTGTGCATGAAGAAGACGACGACCGACGCAACCAGGCACACCGCCGTCCCCACGGCAAGCACGCCGGCCGTCGGCACGAAGAGCTCGGCGAAGCCCATGACGAGCGCCACCGCGAGCAGCACGAAGCCGGCGGCGATGAGCGCAGAGGACTGCGCCGCCGCGGCCTGCGGCGTGGCGGCGTCCTGTGCGAGCAGTGCGAGCGATGCGAGCGCGTCGGTCACGTGGCCTCCACCTCGATGGAATACCCGCTGGCGCGCACCACGGTCACCTCGGCGCCGGCCTCCACCATCGCGCCCACCGCCTGAACGTCGTGGATCCGCCCGCCGAACTCGGCCTTTCCCGACGGCCGCAGCGGCGTGAGCGATCGTCCGCGCGCGCCGCGCGCGGGGAGCGCCGGGTCGCGCGGCGCCTCGGCCGCGGCCGCCCCCCCCGCGGTCGCCTGGAGGGTGATCCCGCGCACCACGCGCGATTGCGGCACCACGCGCAGCAGGAGCCACGCCGCGCCGATCGCGGCGATCAGCCCGCCGGCCACGGTGCCGATGCCGGTGGCGAGGTCGCTGCGGCCCTGCGGCGTGTCGAGCGGCGCGCCCAGGAAGCTGCCGACGAGCCCCACCAGCACGCACGCAACGCCCAGCACGCCGGCCACGCCGATCCCCGGGACCAGGAACACCTCCACCAGCACCAGCCCGATGCCGGCGAGCACCACGAGGAACGGCCACCACTCCGCGACGCCCGCGAGCGCGGGCGCGCCCACCAGGAGCGCGAAGGCGATCGCCGCCGTGATCCCCGGCCAGCTCACGCCCGGGGCCATCATTTCCAGCAGGAACCCCCCGAGCAGCAGGATCACCAGCACGATGCGCACCGGCCAGCTCGTCAGGAACCGCACGAGCGCGTCGCCGGCGTGCTCGTCGAGGCGCTCGACCGTGGTTGCGCCGAACCAGGCGCCCAGCTCGCGCTCGTCGGCCACCGTGCGCTGCGCCAGCCCGAACGCCGCCGCCTCCTGCGCCTGCACCACCAGCAGCTCCTCCGCGCCGTCCACCTGCGTGACCATCGTCCACGAGGCCGCATCCTGCGGGCTGAGCCGCGCGCGCACCGGCGGCCGCACCTGCTGGTCCTCGACCAGGGCGTCGCGCTCCTCGGGGGTCGACGGCCCCTCGTCGCCGCGGCGACCGGGACGCATCGAGCGGTCGACGAGCGCGAGCATCGGCACGTCGCCCTCGACCGCCGCGCGCGCCGGTGCGCCCCCGCCGCGCGTGACGGGCGGATCGGTGCCGAAGGCATCGCGGTACTCGGTGCGGCCCACGAAGATGCGCTCGCCGCCGCCCGTCCTCTCCAGCATCCACACCTCGTCCGGGGCGCTCACGAAGGCGCGCACCACCGTCTCGTCGTAGCCGTTGCGCCGCGCGCTGTCGACGACGTCGGAGAGGACCGGAGCCTCGAGCTTCGCCCGCTCGGCCACCGGAAGCGGCTGCAGCCCGAGGCCCGGGATCGCCGCGATCGGCGCGGCGTCGCCGAAGGCCGCGCCCGGCGACACCAGGATGCCGCGGCAGGCGAGGGCGATGATCGCCCCGGCGCTGTAGGCCTTCGGCCGAACCCAGGCCCACACGGGCACCGGGGCGCGGTCCTTGAGCCAGAGGCACAGTTCGAGCGTGGCGTACATGTCGCCGCCGGGCGTGTCGAGTTCCAGCACCACCGCATCCGCGCCGCGGGCGGCCGCCTCGCCGATGCGGCGCTGGACGCTCGTGCGCAGCACTGCGTCGAACTCCCCGTGCACCGGCACGATGGCCAGGTTGGACGCCTGGCGCCATGCCGGGACGGCGGTGGGCACTGCTGCAGGTCCATCAGCCGCCGGCGGCTGCACGGCCATCGCCGCGACCGTCGCCGCGACGGCCGCGACCCATCCCGTCCAGCGTGCGAAGCGGGCCATGGCCCAAGGATATACGTGCAAAAGCGCGCGACGGCCGGCGCAGGGCCGGCCGTCGCGGGAGGTTCAGGAGCGGGTGCGCGGGCTCAGTCCCACGTCGCGTGATCGGCGAAGTCCCACGTGTTGTTGGTGACCGGCTGGGTGCCGGGCGCGGGATTGTTCAGGTTGGTCGACCGGCGCTGGATCACCAGCACCGCGTCCGCATTGCGGCGGCCGGCCGGCGCGCAGCCGGAATCGTTCTTGAACAGGTTGTCCTGCGACTGGTTGTTCACCACCAGGTCGGGGGCGCCGCCGGAGCAGGAGGCCTGCTGCAGGGGACGCGCGTTCTCGGGATAGAACGTCCGGCCGTAGTCGACGTGGTTGTCGTTGTAGCCGACGTTGCCGTCCCATTCCTTCTGCGAGCCGTGGACAAGCAGCGTCTTCGAGTTGATGAAGTCGTTGCCGGTCAGCACGCCGCCGCGCGGTCCGCGGTTGCCGATGACGGCGAACCGCGAGTTGCCCGTGTTCCGCCACTCGGTGGCCCGGCGGATCGTCGGGTCGAGGGGCATCACGCCGTAGGACGTGTTGCTCTGGGTGGTCAGGTCGGCGCGGAAGCCCGTGGTCGGGCTCGGCGCGGTGCCGGTGCCGGCGCCCGCCGCGTCGATCGGATCCCAGAAGCAGTCGGCCGCCGGGTTGATGCGGTTCATGTTGTAGGTGGCGCACGCGATGATCTTGGCGTTCACCTCGGCGGGCGAGACCAGGATCTGCGCGTTCACGTACCCGCGGGCGAGCATCGCGCCGTGGAGGTTGGCGTGGTTGTTCTGCCGCTCGTCGATGTCGCCGCGGCCGGTCACGGCGCCGACTCGGTTGATCTCGCCGGGCAGGGGCAGCACGCCCTTGCTGTCGTTGGACGCGGTGATCCAGCCGGCGTGGATCTGCTTGAGCTGGGTGCCGTCCTTGACCTGGCGCGCGGTGGCGCGGGCCTTGGCCAGCGCCGGGAGCAGCAGGCCGAGGAGCAGCGCGATGATCGCCATCACGACCAGCAGCTCGACGAGGGTGAATCCCTTGGTGCGGTTCTTCATGTGGGTGGTTCCTTGGGTCATCGGTTGGGGTGCGGGGGACGCCGGCTCACTGGTTGTCGAGCCGGTCGTACCGGGGCGCGACGGTCGTCTTCGCCATGGTGGCCGACTGGGTCGTGTAGTGGATGCCGAGCATCGCGTCGCCGCCCGACCAGGGGTGGGACGTGGGGTTGAGGCAGCCGTTGCCGGTGAACTCCGCGTTGTCGTTGGTTCCCGCGCAGGCGAACAGGTTGTCCTTCGTCAGGTTGCCGCCGTTGAAGTTGCCGCACTCGTAGAAGCAGCCGTCGGGACGGAACGTCTCGACGAATTCCATGTGGGTGTCGGCGTAGCAGACGTTGCCTTC
The DNA here is from genome assembly GCA_018883105.1 of Phycisphaerales bacterium. GTDB lineage: Bacteria > Planctomycetota > Phycisphaerae > Phycisphaerales > SM1A02 > UBA966. The sequence continues at coordinate 13,006 of VEQS01000025.1, read as the reverse complement.
CCAGCTCTTCAGGCCGCCGTGCAGGCGCAGCGTCGGGCTCTGCTCGTACGTGTCGCCCGTGGCGCGGCCGTTGGTGCAGCCGCGGGTGGCCATGTGCGGACGGGTCGAGTCGAGGTTGTTCTTCCAGTGCTGCTGCTTGCGCAGGCCGCAGAGCACCTGGTGCGCGTAGGAGATGTGGCAGGCGCCGTTGCCGGGGGCGGCGTCGATCACCGCGGCCATCCCCGGATCCCAGTAGGTGTCTCCCGCCGGGCGGTACTGCGCGTAGTTGTAGTTGATGTAGGGCGTGATGACCGGGTTGATCTCGGTCGGGCCGACCAGGATGTCGGTGTTGAAGAGCTCCTGCGCAACGCACGCCGAGAACAGCGCCTGCGACGTGTTGCGGGTGAAGTCCTCGTCGCCCTCGCCGGGGACCTGCTGGCCGTTGTAGGCCAGGCGGTTGATCATGCCCGGGGTGGGGAGCTTGCCGCCCTTGGTCTCGGTGGCCTTGCTGACCATGGCGGTGTGGATCTGCTTGATCTGGTTGGAGTCCTTGACGGTCTTCGCCGTCTGCTGGGCCTTGGCGAGGGCCGGCAACAGCAGTCCGACGAGCAGGGCGATGATGGCGACCACCACCAGCAGCTCAACCAGCGTGAATGCGCGCTTCTTCATGAGATCTCTCCTGACTCAGTCCGCGGGCCCGACGGTCGGGCCCGACTCGGTTGGGGGTGACTTCCTGCACGACCCGCCCCGGCGGCCTGCACGCGCAGGTGGGGCGGAAACACGGGTTCCGGCAACGCGGCCACGGCCCGGCCCCGCCGGCATGGCCGGAGGTGCGGAACCCTGGCATCCCGCAGACCCGCCCGCCGCAAGGCGCGGAGGCGTGACCACGGACGCGAGGCGTCAAGTGGAAGGGGTGCGCGATGTCGGCGCAGGCGATGCCGTCAGGAACGCGGACCAGCAGAGGGTCCGTGTCGGGGCGCTGCTCGAGTGCGGCGCATTCATGGCATCAGTGCATTCGTTTCGGACCTCGTGGGAGGCCGGGTCCCGTGGGGACCTCGAAGATGCCGCGTCGAGCGTTGTCGTCTGGGCTTCCAGGCGCGTCGGGATGTCGGGCGGGCGGCCGAAGCCGCGCGCGCCCGAGGAACCATACGTGCAACCACCGGCGCGTGGTGCGACCGGATTCGCCCACCGCACGGTTTTTCTCGGCAGGCCACCATGCGATCGCTTCCGATAATCAAGAAACTACGGTCGCCTGGGCCCCTTTACGATCTGCGGCATGTCCTTTCACGAGAACCTCGCTGGCCTCGGCCTGACGCTCCCGCCCGCCCCAAAGCCGGTCGCGGCCTACGTGCCCGCGGTGCGCTCAGGGAACCTCGTCTACGTTTCCGGCCAGCTGCCGATGCGCGACGGCACGCTGATGGCCACGGGCCCCGTGCCGTCGAAGTGCACCCTCGAGGCGGCGCAGGCGGCCGCGCGGCAGTGCGTGCTCAACGGCCTCGCGGTGCTCGGCGACCAGCTCGGCGGCGACTTCTCGCGCGTGGTGCGCGTGGTGCGCGTCGGCGCGTTCGTCCAGTCCGACGACGGGTTCGTCGACCAGCCGAAGGTGGCCAACGGCGGCAGCGAGCTGCTCCAGCAGCTCTTCGGCGAGGCCGGCCGGCACGCGCGTGCGGCCGTGGGCACCAACGCGCTTCCGCTCGGGGCGAGCGTCGAGATCGAGCTCCTGGTCGAGGTGCGCTGAGTCCGGCAGGGCGCGGCGGCCGTCAGCGGCGCAGCAACAGCAGCAGCATCACCCCGTTCGCCGCCAGGCTCAGCGCCAGCAGCACGGCGATCGCGATGCCGGCGGGCGTCGCGAGGAGGCCCGGGCCGCGCGGCACCGAGGCGATCTGCAGGTCCGAGTCCAGCGGCCCCTCGATCGAGGCGACGCCGCCGCCCGGCGCGTCGAGCTTCGGGCGCGCATGCACCGGCGACTCGCCCGCGGCGACCAGGTCGAGGTCCTCGATCAGGTGGTCGGTCGAGTGGTAGCGCTCGCGCGGGTCCTTGGCGAGCATCATCTCGATGATCATCGAGATGCCGCCGGAGAGCGATTCCGCCACCTGGTCGGGCGGCACCGGCTGATCCTTGAGGTGCTTGTGCATCACCTCCTTCGGCGTCGTGCCCTCGAAGGGGACGCGCCCCGTCACCATGTGGTAGAGCGTCGCCCCGAGGCCGTAGATGTCGGTGGCCGGCGTCACCGGCTGAGCGCGGATCTGCTCGGGCGAGATGTAGTACGGGGTGCCGAAGATCTTCCCCTTCTCCTCGCTCGCCGCGGTGGCATCGTCGCCGGCGCGCGCGAGGCCGAGGTCGGCGAGCTTCACCACGCCCGCCTTGTTGATCATCAGGTTCTTCGGCTTGACGTCGCGGTGGATGAAGCCCTTCGCGTGCGCGTGGCTCAGTGCGCTCGCGGCCTGGCGCGCGATGCGCAGCGCGTCCGCCTCGGGGATGCGGCGCTTCGCCTGGATGCGGTCGAACACCGTGTCGCCGTCGATGTACTCCATCACGAAGTAGTACATGCCGTTGGGCGCGCGGCCGACGTCGTACGCCGCCACGATGTTCGGGTCGTTGAGCCGTGCGGCGGCCTTGCCTTCCTTGAAGAAGCGGTCGATGTACAGCGGGTCGCGCGCGAACTTGGGCGGCAGCAGCTTGATGGCCACCAGCCGGTCGAGGCTCTCCTGGCGCGCGAGCACCACGGTGCCCATGGCGCCGGCGCCGAGCTTGCGCACGAAGCGGTAGCCCGGGATCACCGGCTCGGTCGACACCGCGGCCGCCGCGACCATGCTCGAGCCCGAGGGATCCGGACCCGCCCCGCCTGCGGCGTCGTCGCGCACCCATGCGCGCAGCGTCTCGATCTGTTCCTCGCTCAGGACGCCCCGGCGCACGAAAACCTCGGCGAACTTCGACGCCCGCTCCTCCTTGGGCAGCTGCTTCAGCTCCTCGAAGGCCATGATCACCTGCTCGCGCGAGGCGAGGCCGCGCTCGACGGCGGCGCGCCCGATGAGGGTCTCGATTGAGTGGCGCACCTGCCCGGCCAGGGTGGTGCCGAGCCGCGCGCGGTCGGCCGCGCGGGCGTCGTTCCCGGAACTCGGTGCGGGCTGGTCGGAGGGAACGGTCACGGTCGTCGGGGTGGGAGGTGCCCCGCGGTCGTCGTCGGGCGCAAGGGCACAACTATACTTTCCTCCCTGCGCGTGACCCCCACGCCCGACGTCGTGCTCGCCAGCTCCTCCCCGCGGCGCCAGGCCATCCTGACGGCCGCCGGCATCCGTTTCGAGGTGCTGCCGCCGGCGATCGACGACGCGCTGCTGCCCGCGGCGACCGATGACCCCGCTCGCCTGACCATGGGACTCGCGTGGTTCAAGGCGCGCCAGGCGCTGTCGGCGCTCGCGCCGCGTGGCGAACCCGGCGCTCCGCGCCTCGTGCTCGCCGCCGACACCGTCTGCGTGGTGGATGGCCGCATCGTCGGCAAGCCGGCCGATGCCGCCGATGCCCGCGCCATGGTGCGGGCGCTCGAGGGCCGCTCTCACGACGTGGTCACCGGGCTGTGCGTCGCCGACCGGCGGTCGGGGGCCCGCACGCTCCTCGCCGACCGCGCCACCGTCACGCTCGGGGCGCTGCCTGCCGGCGAACTCGACCGGTACGTGGCGTCCGGCGCGTGGCAGGGAAAGTCCGGGGGCTACAACTACGGCGAGCGCGCCGCGGCCGGCTGGCCGCTCGCGTGCGCGGGTGACCCGGAGACGGTGATGGGCCTGCCGTCGCGGCTCGTGTTGCCGCTGCTTGCCGCGTTCGGGAGGGCGGCATGAGCGCGCGCGGGCCGCTGCCGTCGGTGCTGGCGCCGGTCGCGCACGTGGCGGCGCTCGGCTATGCCCTGGGCGTGCGCGTGCACGGCGCGTGGTGGGCCAGTCGGCGCGGCGCCGACGTCGGCGTGCCGGTGATCAGCGTGGGGAACGTCTCCGCGGGCGGCACGGGGAAGACGCCGTTCGTGCGCTGGGTGGTCGAGGCGCTGCGCCACGCCGGCCACTCGCCGGCGGTTGCGATGCGCGGCTACCGCGCCCATGCCGGGCGCTCCGACGAGGCCGAGGAGTACCGGGCCATGCTGCCGGAGGTCCCGTGCGCCGTCGGCGCCGACCGCGTCCGCGCGATCGCCGCGGTGCGCGCGGCGCATCCCTCGATCGACTGCGCCGTCCTCGACGACGGCTTCCAGCACCGCCGCGTGGCGCGCGCGCTCGACGTGGTGCTCGTCGACGCGACCAACCCGGCGATCGGCGGCGCGATGCTGCCGGCCGGCTGGCTGCGTGAGCCCGCGTCGGCACTCGCCCGCGCCGACCTCGTCGTGGTGACGCGCGCCGCCGGGGTGGATCCGTCGCTCGCCGAGCTCGTGCGCCGATTCCGCGGGCGAGAACCGGATGCGTGGACGCGCCACGCGTGGGACCGCATCGAGCGGCACGGTCCGGCGGGCGCGTTCGCGTCCGATGCGTCGCTGCGTGGCCGACGCGCGCTGGTCGCCTGCGCGATCGGCAATCCCGGGGCGTTCGTCGCCGACGTGCGCGCCGCAGGTGCGGAGGTCGTGGGCACCGTGCACCGCCGCGACCACCATGCGTTCACGGTCGCCGACGTCGAGCGCCTCGCGCGCGACGCCGGAGATGCGGACATCGTGCTCACCGGCAAGGACTGGGCGAAGGTCGGGCCGCTTGTGGCGGCATCGCGCGCGCAGGCGCGCGATGCGCAGTGGTGGGTGCCGCGTGCCTCGATCGCGTTCCATGCGGGCGAGGAACGCGTGCGCGCGTCGGTGCTGGCGGCGGCATCGCGCGCGTTGCGTCCGTGATCCCTGTGGATCCCGTGGGGACAGCCTGTCGGCAGTGTCGCATCGCAAGTCTTTTCCCGTCGGGCACTTGTGCCGGGATTGGGGCTTGACTCCGGCCGGATCCGTTCCCATACTGATCCCTCATCGCTCCGCCTGCCCCGAACGGGGGTGAGGGCGGGCGCCGCTCCAGGAGGCTCCGAGGCATGTCCACCGTCACCAAGAAGGAACTCGTCGAGCGGCTTGCGGACCAGACCGGGCTCAAGCGGCAGGACGTGCGTCGCGTGGTGCAGGGGTTCCTGGACGAGATCATCAACGAGCTCGGCCGCGGCAACCGCCTGGAGTTCCGGGATTTCGGCGTCTTCGACGTGCGCGAGCGTGCCGAGCGGGTGGCCCAGAACCCCAAGACCCTCGAGCGCGTCGTGGTGCCCGCCAAGCGCACCGCCCGCTTCCGCGTCGGACGCCTGATGAAGGCGTGCGTCGACGGCGGGACCACCGTCGCCTCCGTCGCCGAGCTGTCGGGCGCCGGGACCCAGGACGCCTGACCCGCGCGCCCGCGCGGACCCGTCCCATGGACCAGCAGGCAGCAGCCACCGGCCGCGCCGACGGCGCCCGTCCCGCGGGCGACCGCCCGGGCCGTCGCCGCGACGCCGGCCGACGCGCGGTCGCCGACCCTGCGGAGGTGGCGCGGCTCTTCTCGGCGCTCCCCCCGTCCGCCCTCGAGGCGGAGATGAGCCTCCTCGGTTCGATGATCGTCGACCCGAAGGTGATCCCGGACGTCATCGGGATCGTCAGCCAGGCCGACGACTTCGCGCGCGCGGCGCACGGCACGATCTTCCGCCACATGGTGGAGCTCTACGACGCGACGGCGACGATGGAGATCGTCTCGCTCGTGCAGCGCCTGAAGGACCACGGGGTCCTGGAGGACGTGGGCGGCTCCCAGTACCTGATGGACCTCGCCGAGGGCGTCGCGACCGCGGCCAACGCCGCCGAGTACGCGCGCCTCGTGCGCGAGAAGGCGACGCGCCGCGAGCTGATCCGCGCCGCCGGCGAGATCCTCGTCGACGCGCACCAGTCCGTCGGCGAGGCGTCCATGGTGCTCGGCGAGGCCGAGGCGCGGATCTTCGCGATCGCGCAGCGCCGCGAGGCGCGCTCGGCGGCCACGCTGCGCGAGCTCCTCGACGAGACGGTGAAGATGATCGAGGCCAGCGCCGGCAAGCACGTGACCGGCGTTCCCACCGGGTTCGACCAGCTCGACGAGATGCTGAGCGGCCTGCAGAAGGGCGAGATGGTCATCCTGGCCGCGCGCCCCTCCATGGGAAAGACCGCCTTCGCGCTGAACATCACCGAGAACATGGCCTCCTCCGGTTCGCCGGTGGCGTTCTTCAGCCTGGAGATGGGCAAGCAGCAGCTGGTGCAGCGCATCCTGTGCGCGAAGTCCGGCGTCGACGGCCAGAAGCTGCGCAAGGGCATGGTGGGCAAGGAGGAGTGGCGCCGCCTCCTCGGCGCCTGCGACGCGCTGCAGGGGACGCAGATCTACATCGACGACACGCCGGGGCTCACGCTGCTGCAGATGCGCTCCAAGGCGCGACGGATGCGGGAGAAGTTCGGCATCCAGGCGATCGTGATCGACTACCTGCAGCTCATGAGCGCGGGCACCCGCGTCGAGAGCCGCCAGGTGGAGGTGAGCGACATCTCCCGCGGCGTCAAGGCGATGGCCCGCGAGCTCGAGGTGCCGGTCGTGTGCCTGAGCCAGCTCAACCGGCAGTCGGAGGACCGCCAGGGCCACCGCCCGCGCATGAGCGACCTGCGCGAGTCAGGCTCGATCGAGCAGGACGCCGACGTGGTGATGATGCTCCACCGCGAGGAGTACTACCACCAGAACGACGAGAACTGGGTCGAGGCGAACCCGCAGAAGCGCAACGTCGCCGAGGTGCTGGTGCTCAAGCAGCGAAACGGCCCGACGGGCACGGTGGAGCTGGTGTGGGACAGCCGTTCGACGGCCTTCCGCAACCTGGCCCCGGCGGGGCAGGGCGCCGGCGTGGTGTACGGCGGCGCCGACGGGGACCTGCCCGCGTGAGCGGCGGGGAGGGAATGCGGGGCCGTCCCGCGCGTTCTGCCCGCGGCATGCCCGACGAGTCCACGCTCGCCGACGTCCTGTCGCGCGCCTCGCGCGGCGACGATGCCGCATGGCGCGCGCTCGTCGACGAGTACTCGCGCCGCGTCTACGGGCTGCTGCGCTCGCAGGGCGCGAACCCCGACCTTGCCGAGGAGATCACGCAGTCGGTCTTCTGCACGCTCGCGGCGAAGCTGCCGGAGTACGTGGAAGGAGGCCGCTTCGAGAGCTGGCTGTTCCGGATCGCGATGAACCGCCTGCGCGACGACGCCCGTCGCCGTCGCCGCCACGCGCGCCCGGCGGGCGAGACCGAGGTGCTCGAGGGCCTGGCGGGCCCGGCGCCGGAGCCCGAGCCGGCGCGCGCCGACGCCGACGACCTCTCGGCCCTGCGGGCGGCGGTCGCGCGGCTCTCGCCCTCGGACCGCGAGATCATCGACCTTCGCCACGTCGGCGGCATGAGCTTCAAGCAGATGGCCGAGCTCCTGGGGGAACCCCTCGGGACGCTCCTGGCCCGCCACCACCGGGCGATCGGCAAGCTCCGCGCCGCCCTGCAGGAGGCCGGGATCGCCCCGCCGCCCGCCCACGGGGGGTCTTCGTGAGCCGCTGGTTATCCGTCGCCTTTGCCGTTCCGCGCCGCAATCCGGGCACCCGACACGCGTTCCACAGGAGGTTCCGACGATGAACGACCCGTTCCACGAGCATGTCGGGGGTCACCCCGACGACCCCGCGCTGCGCGCGCTCGCGCAGCGCCTGGACGTTGCCGGCCGGTCGTACGACCACGAGCGGCCGGGCCTGGCCGACCGGGTGCATGCCGCAAGCGTGCGTCACCTGGCCGGCGCGCGCACCGCGCCGGTCGCGGTGATCGGCCGCTGGTGGCATGCGGCGGCGGCCGCGGTGATGCTGGTGCTCTCCGTCACGGCGGTCGTGCGCTTCGGCGCCGGCTCCGGCGCGGCGAAGGACATCGCGTCGGCGGGCATGGTGCGCACGGCGCAGCTTGACCCGGCCGGCGGCTCGGAGTCGCTCCTCGTGGCGCTCATCGACCAGGACGCGGCGCTCGACGGCGAGTCGCTCGACGGCGCGAGCGCCATCGCGCTGACGCACCGCGGCTCGCCCGACCTCGTCGAGATCGAGCTCGAGGAACTCCTCGCGACCGGGGGCCGCCGATGAACCGCGCGCGCTCCCTCGCCGGCACGGGTGCGGCATGCGTGGCGATCTCGGCGCTGCTCGCCGCCGCTCCCACGGACGATCCGGCCGCGGCACCCGGCGGCGCCTCGGCGCCGCCGCGAGCCGCGGCACCCGCGGCCGATCCGCCCGAGGCGCCCGCGCGCGACGGCCGCCGTGGCGATGGCCGCGGCGAGGGCGGGCGCTGGCGGCCGGAAGCCGCCACGTCGGCCGAGATGGCCGAGCGCGTGATCGCCGTCGCCCGCGACGTGTCGCCGGAGCTGGCGGCGGAGATCGAGAAGGCGCGCGACGTGTCGCCCGACCGCATGTCGCAGTCGATGCGCGTCAACGCCCGCCGGCTGATGTCCCTGTCCGTGGTGAAGGAGCGCAATCCCGAGCTCTACGCGATCCGCGTCGAGGAACTGCGGCTGCAGCTCGAGCTTCGCTCGCTCGGCGACCAGTGGCGTGCGGCGACGGAGGCGAAGGACGACGCGAAGGCCGCGGCGCTCGCCGCCCGGATCGAGACCAAGGCACGCGCCCAGGTCGACGTCGACCTCAAGGCGCGTGCCCAGGAGCTGGTCGCGCTCGACGCGCAGCTCAAGTCGCTGCGCGACGAGCTGGTCGATGAGCAGCGCCGCACCGCCGACCGCGTGCGCGAGCGCATCGAGGCCGTGAAGAGCGGCCAGCCGCTGGAACCCCGCCGCGGCGGACGCGGCGGTCAGGCGGGTCCGGCCGGCGCTCCTCCTGCGGGCCCGCCCGCGGGTGGCGCCCCGCCCGCTCCGTAGACTCCTCCGCGTGGATCCGCTGCAGCGCCGCTGGGCCGTCGCCGGATGGACGGTGCTCGCCGCCATCGTCGCGGCATGCGTCCTGTCCATGCCGTGGTCGTTCGGCCGGGTGCGCGTCGGCGAGGTGGACGTGCCGCGCTACGCGGCGTCGAATCTCCAGCTCAACCTGCAGCCGCCCGCGTGGATGCTGCTCGACGACGACCAGCGCGCGCGGCGCGATGCCGCCGAGGCCGCCGGCGAGTACGTGCCCGGGCGGTTCCTCGGCACCGACGCCCTCGGGCGCGACGCGCTGGCGCGGCTGCTGGCCGGCGGGATCTTCAGCATCGCGGTCGGGCTGGCCGCCGCGGCGATCGCGGTCACGATCGGCACGCTGTGGGGCGCGCTCGCGGGCTACGCGGGCGGGCGCACCGACGCGCTCATGATGCGCACCGTGGACGTGCTCTACGGACTGCCGTCGATCCTGCTGGTGGTGCTGCTCTCCGTGGCCGCCGAAGGCATCGCGGCTCGGCTCGGCGGCGGGTCGCTGCCGCAGGGCGCCGGGATCCTGGTGCTCTTCGTCGCGATCGGCGGCACCAGCTGGCTGACGATGTCTCGCGTGATCCGCGGGCAGGTGCTCAGCCTGCGCGCGCAGCCCTTCATGGAGGCATGCCGCGCCACCGGCGTCCCCGCGCACCGCCAGTTCTTCCGGCACCTCCTCCCGAACCTGGTCGGGCCGATGGTCGTCTACGCGACGCTCGCGGTGCCGGCGGCGATCCTGAGCGAGAGCTTCCTCAGCTTCCTCGGGATCGGGGTGCGCGAGCCGGTGCCGAGCTGGGGAAGCCTCGCAAGCTCGGGGCTCTCGGAGGTGAACCTCGTCGTGAGCCGGTGGTGGCTGCTCGCCGCGCCGTGCGCGATGATCGCGGCGACCCTCGTGTCGCTGAACTTCATCGGCGATTCGCTGCGGGCCCGGTACGACCCGACCGCGTCGCGCGCGCGCTGGTGATCCCGGGGCGGCCGCATCGGCTACCCTTCCGTGCCCGCGAGGAATCACATGCAGAACCGCTTCGGACTGAAGGACTTCCTGCTCCTGGCCGTGTCGCTCGCGATCCTCGGCAGCGTGTGGCTGTCGATGGTGCAGAAGACCCGCATGGAGCTGGCGCAGCAGGACGCGAAGGCCAAGCTCGCCGAGATCGAGCAGCAGGTCGCGCAGCTCGCCCGCAAGGTCGAGAAGGGCTTCGAGCAGCTGCCGCAGGCGGCGCTCGACGCGGCCGCCTCCGGCGGCGGTCGTGCGGCGGCCCCCGCCGCGGACGCCTGGGCGCGCCCCGGCGTGAAGGTCGAGCGCTGGCCGTCGCCGCGCCCGGCCACCGACCCCGAGGGCCAGCCGGGCTTCGCCCTCGGCGGCGAGTTCACCGAGCTCTTCGAGGCGCAGCCGGCGAAGCTCACCCCGTTCATCTCGACCGACGTCTACGGCACCCGCGTCATCGACCGGGTGTGCGAGAGCCTCGGGTCCTTCAACCCGAAGACCCTGAAGATGGAGGGCGCGCTCGCCGACGGCTGGCAGGTCGACCCGCAGGGCCTGTGGATCCGCGCCCACATCAACCCGCGCGCCCGCTTCAGCGACGGCCAGCCCGTCACCGCCGAGGACGTGCGCTGGACGTACCTCGACTTCATCGCCAACCCGCTGATCGAGGCGGAGCGCTCCCGCAGCATCCAGGACAACCTGAAGGACGTGCAGGTGATCGACGAGCGCACGGTCGAGTTCACCTTCAAGGAGCCGCTCTTCACCAACGTGCTCACCGCCTTCGGCAATCCGATCCTGCCCAAGCACTACTACTCGCGCTTCGAGCCCTCCCAGGTCAACCAGGCCACCGGGCTCATCATGGGAAGCGGCAAGTTCCGCATCGAGCGCCTGCCTGCCGGCCCCGGCGACCTCGCCTCGCAGTGGACGCCCCCGGGCGACGTGGTCCTGGTGCGCAACGAGCAGTACTGGGCCGAGAAGCCGCCGCTCGAGCGGCTCCGCTTCCGGACGGTGAAGGACGAGCTCGGCCGCCTGGTCGCGTACCGAAACGGCGAGGGATCGATGATGCTGCCCTCGTCGCCGCAGTTCAACAAGGTGCTCGCCGAGGACCCGGACTTCGAGAAGTCGAGCTACGCGCTCAAGTGGACCAACATGCGCTGCGGCTACAGCTTCATCGCGTGGCAGTGCGGCCCGCGCAACGGCAAGGAGACCCCCTTCCGCGACGTGCGCGTGCGTCGCGCGATGACCATGCTGCTCGACCGCGAGCGCATGATCCGCGACATCTGGGACGGCATCGGGATCGTGGCGAAGGGCCCGGTGAACCCGGAGAGCCCCGGCAGCGACCCGGGCCTCAAGCCGCTCCCGTTCGACCCCGAGGCCGCGAAGCGGCTCCTCGCCGAGGCGGGGTGGCAGGACCGCAACGGCGACGGCGTCCTCGAGGACGCCAAGGGCGACCGCTTCGAGTTCGAATACACGTATGCCACCGGCGGCGAGATCGCCGAGCGCCTGGCGCGCTTCGTGAAGGACAGCTACGCGAAGGCGGGCATCGTCGTGAAGACGCGCCCGGTGGACTGGAGCCGCTACCAGGAGCTCCTGAAGCTGCGCGACTTCGACGCCATCACCATGGGCTGGGGCGCCAACGCCCCCGAAAGCGACCCGCGGCAGATCTTCCACTCCGACAGCATCCGGGAGGGCGGCGACAACTTCGTGCAGTGGAGGAGCCCCGCGTGCGACGCCCTGATCGAGAAGGGACGCCGCACCATGGACGAGGCCGAGCGCATGAAGGTGTGGCGCGAGTTCGAGGCCTGCGTGGCCGACGAGCAGCCGTACACGTTCGTGCGCGTGGCGCCGTGGCTGCGGTTCGTCAAGCGCGAGTTCGGCAACGTCAACACCTACAAGACCGGGATCGAGCCGCAGGAGTTCTTCCGCTCGATGCAGGCGTCGCCCGGCGGCTGAGCCACCGCGCCGCGCCGCCACCCAATGCTGTCGTACCTCCTCCGACGCCTCGCCTTCATGGTCCCGACCATCCTCGGGATCACGTTCATGGTGTTCATGCTGCTGGCGCTCGCGCCGGGCGGCATCGGCGCGGGGCTTGCGGTCTCCGGCGGGCAGGTGAGCGACACCAGCAAGGTGGCGCAGATGCAGGCGTACCTCGAGGACCGCTACGGGCTGAACGACCCGGTGGTGGTGCAGTACGTCCGCTGGCTGGGGCGCATCTCCCCCGTCAAGTTCGGCATGCGCGACCTGCGCACCCCGGCGGGCGAGCGCGTGGCGCCGCCGCGCGCGATCGATGACCCGCCGCTTGCCGGCGCGTTCCCGCCGCCGGTGCCGCCCGAGGTGGCGTTCGTGCCGGCCGCGGGCGAGGGCGCGGTGCCCGAGTTCAAGAAGCTGCAGCGCGACGCCGAGGGCACGCGGCGGGAGTACGTCGGCAGCGTGCGGCTCTTCCGCGATGCGCTCGCCGACTGGGCGCGCGCGGCGGGGCCGGAGATGGCCGCGCGGCTCGATGCCAAGGGCGGGGCCGCGCCTGCGCGCTTCGAGGACGTGCGGTTCGACGCGGCGGATCCCGCGTGCGCGGGCCTCGCGAAGGCGGCGGCCGGCATGCACGCGAAGTGGCTTGCCGCACGCGAGGCGCAGGCGCGGGCGATGATCGCGTTCCGGGCGGAGCCCTACCCGAAGAGCGGCATTCCGCTCGTTCCCGGCCTCGTGTCGCTCGACACGCCGGACCTCGGCGTCTCCTTCAGCCGCAACCGCCCGGTCGCGGACCTGATCCTGACGGCGCTCCCGGTCACGCTCCTCATCAACCTGATCGCGTTCCCCATCAGCTACCTCGTCGCGGTGCCGACGGGCGTCCTCGCGAGCGTGCGGCGCGGCGGATGGTTCGACGTGGCGTCGGGGTTCGCCTTCCTTGGGCTTTACTCGATCCCCACGGTGCTCGCGGGCGTGTTCGCGATCGGGTTCCTGGCGAACCAGCAGTACCTCGGTTGGTTCCCGGTGAGCGGCCTGCACGACAGCGCGGCGTCCTCGATGACCTTCCTGCCGTACACGGACGAGGCGGGCGCCTGGCACCGCGGCTACCTGCTCGACACCGTGTGGCACGTGGCGCTGCCCGTGCTGTGCCTGGTCTACGCCTCGTTCGC
>VEQS01000168.1 GCA_018883105.1 Phycisphaerales bacterium | reverse complement strand
CGTGGGCCACGCCCACGAACGGCACCATGTGGTGCTCGCAGTGGCTGTGCACCTGGATGTTCGAGAGGAGGACGAGCTCGTCGTAGCCCTCGACCTCGGAGAACGTGCGCGAGAGCGGCTCGATCGGATCGGCCCCGTAGCCCCAGAAGTGCTCGCCCATCGCCTTGACCACGCGCTTGGGGGTGTCGAGCAGGCCCTCGCGGCCCGCGTCCTCGCCGATGAAGCGCAGCAGCGCGCGGACGTGGTCCATTGCCTGCTCCGGCGTCGGTCGCGGATCGCTCATCCCGAGATCATAAATAGGTGCCAGGAACGCCTGTCCCCATTTTCCTCCGGAAAATGGGGACAGGCGTTCCTGGCACCTATTTCATCCATCGCGCCCACCACGCGACAATCTCGCGCAGGCGGTGGATGCGCAGGTCTGGCGGCCCCGCGCGGCTCATGCCGTGGCTCGACTCGCGCGGGTAGCGCACGAAGCGCGCCGGCACGCCGAGCGTGCAGAGCGCGGTGAACACCTGCTCGCCCTGCTCCACGTTGCAGCGCAGGTCGCCCTCGGAGTGGATCACGAGGGTCGGCGTGCGCACGCCCTTGAAGTGCGCGATCGGGCTTGCGCGCCAGAGTGCCTCCGGGCGGTCGAAGGGCGCACCGCGCCAGTAGCGGTCGGGAACCTCGGGATGGTCGCTGTTGCCGGCATGGCTCACGAGGTTGCTCACGCAGCGGTCGGTGATCGCCGCGCGCAGGCCATGGTCATGCGCGATCGCCCAGTTGGTCATGTAGCCGCCGTACGAGCCGCCCATGATGCCCACGCGCGACCGGTCGACGCCCGACGAGGCGCGCATCGCCTTCAGCACCGCCTGCACGTCCGTCCAGTCCTTCGTGCCCCAGGCGCCGCGGATCGCGCCGCAGTGCGCGGCGCCGTAGCCCTTCGACCCACGCGGGTTCGAGTACCAGACCTCGTATCCCTGGGCGCAGAGCAGCTGGAACTCGTGGAAGTACGTGCACCCGTACTGCGCGTGCGGGCCGCCGTGGACCTCCAGGATCGCCGGCCGCCGGCGGCGCGCGCCGCGCGGGCGCAGCACCCAGCAGTGCACCGGGTGCCCGTCGGACGCGCGCAGGATCCGCTCCTCGGGCTCGACCAGCCGCAGCTCCGAAAGAAGCGCATCGTTGAGTCCCGTCACCCGCCGCAGCGGGAACGTGCGACCCTCGACGTCCGCCACGTGCACCTCGGGTACCTGCGTGGGAGTGCTGCGGACGACCGCCAGGAGAGAGCCATCGGCGCTGAACGTGCCGAGCGAGCACTCGGCGCCTGGCTCCGTGTGCTGCACCACCGCGCCGCCGCCGGCCGGGACGCTCGCGATGATCCCGCTGCCACGAATCCCGGCGCGGAAGAACAGCGCCCCCGAATCGGGAAACCAGCGGACCTGCGGCTCGAACGCCGCGTCCGAGGTGTCGCTCAGCGTCGCCGCCATGAGGCAGATGCCGCTCCGCGCCGTCAGGCTGTGCGCACGCCGCGTGCGCAGGTCGTAGCACCACAGCTCCAGATCCTGCGTGCTGTAGCCGTCGTCGCGGCCGCGCCGGCCCGCATAGGCGATGCGCATGCCGTCCGGACTCCAGCTCGGCAGGCGCTTCACGCCCTGGGGAAGGCCCTTCAGCTCGGCCACGCGGTGCCGTCCGCCCCGCCCCGGCGTCACCACCACGAGCGTCGCGTGCCACGGCTCCCAGCTCGCGCGGGGATGCATGTTGGTCGCGACGACGAGCGCGCTCCCGTCGGGCGCCCAGTCGAAGGAGAAGCTGCCGAGGGTGTCGCGGTCGAACACGCACTCGGCGGACGCACGCCCGCCGGCGACGTCGGCGACATGCAGCGCAAACCGCGCGCCGTCAAAGTAGCCGTCGCCATCGAGGCGGTACCAGGCGTCGTCGATCACCCGCGGCGGGGTCGAACCGCCGCGCGCCGTGCGCTTGTTGGCGGCCTCCGGCGTCCACTCCTCCGCGAGCGGCCGGAATGCGAACGCCAGGCGCGTGCCGCAGGGGCTCCACGCGAGGTCGCGGATCGTGCCGTGCGGCATCGTCGCCACCGTGCGCGCACGGCCACCCCGCGCGGGCACCACCTCGATCGCCGGTGCGCGGTCACGGTCCGCCCGCACGTACGCCACCATCGACCCATCCGGGCTCCAACGACCGCACGAATGCCTCGGCCCGCGCGTCAGGGCGCGCGGCGCGCGCGCGCCCGAGGCATCGGCGATCCACAGCGACGTCTCGTACGCGTTGCGCTCGTTCACGACCTTGCGCGCGAAGAGCACGCCGCGGCCGTCGGGCGACATGCGCGCGTCCGACACGCCCACCATGCAGAGGATGTCCTCGGGCTCCGGTGCGCGGCGGGTGGCTGGCATGGCGCGCGATCGTAACGCCGCGCCGAAGGCAGGCGCGCCGTCCATACAATGCCCGCCCCATGTCCGACGCCTCCGCCCCGAGCACGCCCGACGCACCCAAGAGCATGGAGCAGATCGTCGCGCTCTGCCGCCGCCGCGGCTTCGTGTTCCAGTCGAGCGAGATCTACGGCGGCATCAACGGGTTCTGGGATTACGGCCCGCTCGGCACCGAGCTGAAGCGCAACCTCAAGAACGCCTGGTGGCAGGACGTCGTGCAGCGCGAGCTCGTCGGCCCGATGGGCGAGCCGGTCGACATCGTCGGCGTCGACTGCACCATCATCATGAACCCGAAGGTCTGGGAGGCGTCGGGGCACGTGGGCGGGTTCGCCGACCTCATGAGCACCTGCAGGCACTGCAAGAAGCTCATGCGCACGGACCACATCTGGGACATGCTGACCGAGACCGAGTGGTTCAAGGCGCTCGCCGAGCTGTACGCCGGCGGCGCCGAGGTGGACGCCATGCAGCTGAAGCGATGGGCCGACACCAAGGGCAAGAAGCTCGCGCCGAACCTGGCGTTGGTGCGGAATCCGCAGGTGACCCTGAGCTGGCTCGTCGACCGGATGGCCGGCCAGCCCACGGCGATGCCGCTGCGCGAGTTCCTGATGCACCTCGCGTCCGAGCAGGTCGCGCGCGACGGCCTGAGCCTGCCCTGCCCGCACTGCGGCGGTGAGCTCACGGAGCCCAAGCCGTTCAACCTGATGTTCAAGACGCTCGTCGGCGCGGTCGAGGATCCCGCGAACGTCGCCTACCTGCGCCCGGAGACCGCGCAGGGGATCTTCGCCAACTTCCAGAACGTCGTCGACTCGACGCGCGTCAAGGTCCCCTTCGGCATCGCGCAGGTGGGCAAGGCCTTCCGCAACGAGGTCACGCCGCGCAACTTCACCTTCCGCAGCCGCGAGTTCGAGCAGATGGAGATCGAGTTCTTCATCCACCCGTCCGAGGCGGAGGCGTGGTACCGCTGGTGGCGCGACTGGCGCTTCTCGTGGTGGCAGTCGATCGGCCTGACGAGCTCGAACCTGCAGCTGCGCGAGCACGACCGCGACGAGCTCGCCCACTACGCGAAGGAGGGCGCCGGCACGAGCGACATCGAGTACCGGTTCCCGTTCACCGCGCCCGGGTTCGGCGAGCTCGAGGGGGTGGCGCACCGCGCCGACTTCGACCTGCGCGCCCACGCCACGCACAGCGGGAAGAACGACAAGGCCCGCTACTTCGACCAGGGGCGGAACGAGCGCTACTTCCCGCACGTCATCGAGCCCTCCGCCGGCGCCGACCGCGGCACGCTTGCCCTCATCTGCGAGGCGTACACCCCGGACGCGAGCCGCCCGAGCGGCGTGTTCATGAAGTTCCACCCGCGCATGGCGCCGGTGAAGGCGGGGATCTTCCCGCTCGTCAACAAGGACGGCATGCCCGAGGTCGGCGAGCGCCTCTACCGCCAGCTGCGCAGGAAGCACGCCGTCGAGTTCGACGAGAAGCAGTCGATCGGCAAGCGCTACGCCCGCATGGACGAGGCCGGCACGCCCTTCTGCATCACGATCGACACCGACACGATGTCGGCGCAGACCGTCACCATCCGCCACCGGGACACGCAGCAGCAGGAGCGGATGGCGATCGACGCGGTGCCGGCATGGCTCGACCGGCAGATCGGGATCGACGACTGACTGCGGGCGCGGCGGGCCGCTTCCCGCGGCTCACACGTCGACCGGCTTCCCCTCGCGCGCGCCGTCGTACCAGAACCCCAGCCGCTCCCGGGACCGCAGCGGCCGGCGGTAACCCGCGAAGAACATCGCGGTGAGCCCCATCATCCGCAGCAGCATGCCGAGCCCGAGGCCGGCGCGCTGCTTGCGTGCGCTGGTGACCACCTCCTCGTGCAGGAACGCGAAGCGCCCGCGCGCCTTGAGCGCGCGGCTCAGCCAGTACTCCTCGCCGGCGAACCACCGCTCGTCGAAGCCGCCGACCGCCTCGAAGGCGTCGCGGCGCGCGAACACGAAGCAGCCCGCCGCGAGTTCCTGGGAGTACCAGACGACCTTGAACGCCTCGACGAACGACTCCGCGAGCGGCTGCCCGCGCCCGTCGAAGGCCACGCGCGAGCCGCCGCCGATCGCCCCCGCGTCGAGCTCGAGCAGCGCGTGGCGCAGCACCGTCTCCGGAACCCACGTGTCGGCGTCCGCGAACACCAGGTATGGCGCGGTGGTGGCACGCGCCCCCGCATTGCGGACGGCCGCGATCTGGCGCTTCTCGACCCGCACCACGCGCGCGCCTGCGGCCGCCGCGACCTACGCGGTGCGGTCGCTGCTTGCGTCGTCGACGACCACCAGCTCGTAGGGGCGCCCGAGGGCCTCCGCCACCTCGCGCAGCTGCGCGACGGTCTGGCCGATCACCGCCTCCTCGTTCCACGCGGGAACGACGATCGCCAGCTGGGGTCGGACGGCGGCCGCGGAATCCATCGGCCCCTGACCTTCGCCGCTCAGACGCGTTCGGGTGCGGTCATTCCGGGCGGAATCGTCACGGCGTCCCCGGATTCGACCATCGAGGCGACCGGCAGCGCGCAGGCGTCGATCATGGCCGCCCCGGCCGGCCGAAGGTTCCCCGAGCGGCCCAGGCCCCCGAAGGGAAGCTTCCCGCTCGCGCCGGCCGTGCCGCAGTTGACGTTGATGCATCCGGCGCGAAGCCCGGCCATGGCGCGCCGCACTGAGTCTTCGCTCCGGGCGAAGACGCTCGCGGCGAGCCCGAACTCGGTGGCGTTGCCCTGGACGATGGCGTCGTCGAGATCCCGGACCACGGCCACTTGGACGACGGGCCCGAACACCTCGTGGTCCGTGGCGACCTCGAAGGCGTCGACCTGCAGCACGCCGGGCGTCGCGAACCAGCCGTCGCCGGCAGGGGCGCGGCTCTCGAGCAGCACCCGTGCGCCGCGGTCGGCCGCCTCCTGCTGGAAGCGGAACACCGCCTCGCGCGCGTCGC
>VEQS01000167.1 GCA_018883105.1 Phycisphaerales bacterium | reverse complement strand
CACGGATCCGAACACATGCCCACGATCAACCAGCTCGTCCGCAAGCCCCGCCGCTCGCCCGGCGCGAAGTCGAAGGTCAAGGACCTCGCCGCGTGCCCGCAGAAGCGCGGCGTGTGCCTCCAGGTGAAGACCGTCACCCCGAAGAAGCCCAACTCCGCGCTCCGCAAGGTGGCGCGCGTGCGGCTCTCCAACGGCAAGGAAGTGACGTCCTACATCGGCGGCGAGGGCCACAACCTGCAGGAGCACTCGATCGTGCTGGTGCGCGGCGGCCGCGTGCGCGACCTGCCGGGCGTGCGCTACCACGTCGTCCGCGGCACGCTCGACTGCCTCGGCGTCGACGGGCGCAAGAAGGGCCGTTCGCAGTACGGCGTGAAGAAGAAGGCGGCCGCGGCCGCCAAGAAGAAGTGATCCGGCACCGACACCGAGGAGACTGAGGAAGCCATGCCGAAGAAGTTCACCGCCAGCGAGTCGCAGCTCAAGCCCGACCCCCGCTACCAGGACAAGGTGGTGTCCAAGTTCATCAACTGCATGATGCGCGGCGGCAACAAGGGTGCCGCCTCGCGCGTCGTGTACCGCGCCTTCGACGAGATCCAGTCCCGCCTGGACAAGGAGAAGAGCGAGACGCTGCCCAAGACGGCGATCGAGCTGTTCCAGAAGGCGTGCGACAACGTGCGCCCGGCCGTCGAGGTGCGCTCCAAGCGCGTCGGCGGCGCCAACTACCAGGTGCCGATGCAGCTGAACCGGCGCCGGCAGCAGAGCCTGACCTTCCGCTGGATCATCGATGCGATCCGCGAGGAGCGCGGCCGCCCGATGCACATGCGCCTGGCGAAGGAACTGATGGACGCGGCCAAGAACGAGGGCAAGGCCGTGACCACCAAGGAGAACACCCACCGGATGGCCGACGCCAACAAGGCGTTCGCCCACTTCGCGTGGTGAGCCGACCCGTGTACGGCGGATTCGTCCTCTCCGGCCTGAACCTGGGCCTCGGCTACGCCGAGGTGCTGACGGCGTCCATCCCCGCCGAGAAGTTCGCGCACTTCCCCGCGAAGGACGTGGTCTGCCCGGCGTTCTACATGGGCCACCTGGCGATCTATCCGCACCGTGCGCTCGGCATGCTGGGGCGCACCGACCTGGTCGTGCCGAACCCGGCCGGCTGGGATGACCGCTTCAAGGCCGGCGTCGAGGCGCAGCCCGGCGACTACCCGTCGAAGGACGCGATCATGTCGCACTTCATGGCGGGCTACCGCGCCGTCGCGAAGGCGCTCGAGACCGCGCCCGACTCGGTGTTCGCCGAGGAGAACCCCGCCGAGGGACGCTTCAAGGAGATGTTCCCCACGAAGGGCGGCGCGATCACCTTCCTGTGCATCGGCCACGTGCAGATGCACCTGGGGCAGGTGAGCACGTGGCGGCGCGTGATGGGCCTCGGCAGCGCGATGTGAGCCTGCGGGCGCGGGCCTACACTCGCGCGCGATGAGCACGATGGCAGGGGAATTCGCCGGGACGCTGATCCTGGTGTTCGTGGGGTGCTGCGCGTGCGCCAACGCGTCGCTTTCGCGCACCGCCGGAGGCGGCATGGGCTGGGGCGCGCTGGCCGCGGCATGGGGCGCGGCGGTCGCGGCGGGCATGGTGGCCTCGATGTCGCGCGGATCGCACCTCAACCCCGCGGTGTCGCTTGCCATGTGGTCGGTCGGGCGGATCGACGGCGCGCAGCTCGGCGCGGCGGTCGCGGGGCAGCTCCTGGGCGCGGCGGCCGGTGCGGCGCTCGCCTGGCTCTCGTTCCTGCCGTCGTGGCCGCGCACCGATGACCGCGCGGCGGTGCGTGCGGCATTCGTGCCCGCGCCCGCGGTGCGTGCGCCGCTCTCGACGTTCCTCGCGGAGGCGATCGGCAGCGCGGTGTTCGCGCTCGTGATGCTGCGCCTGCTGGCCGGCCGCACCGTCGAGCCCGCGGCCGCCGGCGACCTGAACCCGACCATCGCCACGCCGCTTGCCGCCGTGGATCCGCTCTCCGCGGCGCTCGTCGCGGGCGCCGTGTTCGCGGCGGTCATGCTGGGCGTGGGCGGCGCGGGCGCGGCGCTCCATCCGGCGCACGCGGTCGGCGGCCGCCTGGCGCATGCGGTGCTGCCGGTGCCCGGCCGAGGCATGGGCAGCTTCTCCGGACTCGGCGCCGCGGTGATCGGACCGTGCGTCGGGGCGTTCGTCGCCGCGGCCGCGTGGCGCGCGCTCGTCGGCTGAACCGCGCACCGGGGCGTTCGTATCATCGACCGCATGCTCGCGCTTGCCGCCGTTGCGATGGTGGGTCTGCTCCCCGCACAGGCCGCGGGCGCGCCCGCGCCGCCGCCGCTGACCGCGCCGGCCAGCCAGGCCGAGGCACTCGCGCGCATGCCCTGGTTCACGCGGCTGGGGCTGCGCGCGCTCGACGTCGAGTCGAAGCTCCCGGTGCGCGACCAGGTGGTGCTGGTGCCCGACGAGGCGGCGTTCCTGGAGGAGATCGCGCGCTGGACGCCGCGCGAGCGCTGGCCCGTCCTGATCGAGGACATGTCGTTCGCACCGCGGTTCGTGCGCGCCTTCAAGCCGTCGCAAGTGCTTCGGCGCGCGGGCGGATCGCCCACGCCGGCCGATGCCGCGGCGCTGCGCTCGGCGGTCGACGGCGCGCTGGCGCGCGCGTGGGGTGGGGAGCCTTCTGCGGGGTCGATCTCCGCGATGCGCGCCGTGGGCCTCGTGCCCGCCGGCATCGTCGCGGCGTCGACGTCCGACCCGGCATGGGTGGCGGCCCTGGCGCTCGCCGCCGGGCGCGGGCAGCCGATCGCCTGGATCGAGCAGCCGCTCGGGACGAGCGCCAACGACGTGGTCGATGCGGCCTCGTTCACGGCCTTCGACACGGCGGTGCGCTCGGCGTTCGAGACGAGCGGCATGTCATGGACGGCGCTCGGCGACGACCTCGACACGTTCACGCTCTGCCGGCGCGTGGCCAACCGCGTGACCCTCGCGGCGCCGCCGGGCGGGCGAAATCCCCAGTTGCCCGCCGACGCGGGTCCCTTCTCGGTGACCGATGCCCTGTGCCGCCACCCCGACGGCTCGCGGTACGCATTCGTGGGGCAGGTCTTCGGCGACCGCGTGCGCGCGGCGTCGATGGCCATGTGCTCGCTCTTCCTGCGCCGCGAGGACGTGTGGACCTTCGATGGCTATGCCGGCCGGTCCGGCGCGGGCGGGTTCGACAGCTTCGGATTCGACCGCGCGGTGCCGATCTTCGCCGACCAGGGCTTCCGCCCGCGCACGTGGGAGGGCACCAACGGCACCGTGCAGTCGTGGCGCTCGTTCCTGCCCACCGGCATCACGCCCGACCTGATGCTCGTCAACTCGAGCGGCAACTCCGACTTCTTCGAGCTCTCCGGGTCGGCCCAGCTTCCGTCGACGGACATCCCGGTGCTGCGGCGGCCGCTCGCGCTGTCGATGGTGCACAGCTTCTCGCTGCAGTCGCCGGACGCCGAGTTCACGGTGGGCGGGCGGTGGCTGGCGCACGGCGTGTACGCGTACGTCGGGTCGGTGCACGAGCCGTACCTGGCTGCGTTCGTGCCGCCCACCAACCTGGCCGAGCGCCTGGCGGGGCTGGCGCCGTTCCTGGTGGCGGGGCGTCACTGGCCCGGCGACGTGCTGCAGCAGGTGTGGCGCGTGGCGACCTTCGGCGATCCGTTGATGACCGTGCCCTCGCCGAAGATGATGGTCAACATGCCGCCGCGCCTGCCCGCAGCGCCGCGCGAGGGCGAGCGCGACCTGCGCGCCGAGGCGCGCGCGGCGCTCGAGCGCGTCAAGGCGGCGGCGGACGACGCGGCGGCCGTGCCCGCGCTGGTCGACGCGATGCGCTGCCTGGTGCTTTGCGGGGACGATGCGGTGGCCGCCCAGGTGTGGCAGCTGGCGCGCGCGCGCAACGCCGGCGAGGCGGTGGCGCCGCTGGCCCTGGGGCCGCTCTTCCGCGCGGGATCGCGCACCGACTTCATGCAGGCGTGGGCGCTGGTGCGCGAACCGAGCTTCGAGGAGCGCGACATGCTGTGGCAGCTGTGGGCCCTGGACGTCGGCTCGATCCGCGACCGCCCGACGGTGGCATCGCTCAAGGCCGCGATCCGCGGGCCTCGCCTCGACCAGGACGCGCAGGCGCTGCTGCCCTCCGTGCGCGCGGTCGACGGCACGGCGGGTGCGATGGAGTGGCTCAACGGCCTGATCCAGCGCACCGAGGACGCCGACGTGAAGCGGCGCCTGGCGCAGCTTCAGGGCTGACCGCGCACGGGCACGAGCCCGATCCGCACGCGCTCGGCGACCTTGGCGGGGTCATGCTCGAACGCGGTGGGCGCGCCGGGGGCGTTGGGCTGCCGCGATCCCAGGAAGCGGTCGTTCGCGGCCTGCTCCGCGCGTGCCAGGAGCGCCACCGATCCCTCGAACGTCGGATGCAGGTCGTCGCGCTGGATGAGCGCGCCGTCGACCGCCGCCTCCCAGGTGCGCCGACCGGCCTGGAACGGCTTGCCCGCGCGAAGGTCGGCCACCAGGCGCCCCAGCGGCAGCAGCGCCACGCGCGGCCGGTGCGAGGCCCACGCGCGGATCTCCTCGTTGGCGCGGTCGATCGTCTCGCGCGCGGGCATCTGGGCGCGCGAGAGCATCTTGCCGACCGACGCCGACATGTCGGGCAGGTCGCCGACCACGAGCGGGATGCCTGCCTCGCCCACGCGGTCCAGGATGCGCAGGCCTTCCGCAAGCAGCGCCAGCCGCTGGTCCTCGCCGCGCACGGGACGTCGTCCGGGCCCGACCGTTCCGTACGTGAACCAGAAGAGGAAGTCGGGCGCCAGCACCACCGTGGGACGCGGGTCCATGGCGAGGAGCGCATCGACCTGCTCGCGGCCATTGCCCTCGGGGTCGAGGAAGAAGAAGCCCGAGGCGTCGCCGGTCACCTCGCCCGCGCCCAGCCGCGCGGCCGATCCGATGCGCGCCAGGGTCATGGGCTCGAGCCGCGACGCGCGCGTGCGCGCCCCCGGGGCACGGACCGCGAAGCCGGCGCTGGCGCTCGCCCCGACGATGCGCACGCGCGCCCACAGCGAGGCGGCGTCGACCCCGGGCAGGGCGTCGCGGCCGAGGCTCACCGGCATCGCCGCCGGCACCGCCAGCAGCACCGCGGCGACGGCGGCGAGCAGCGCGGCGGCGGGCAACGCGCGGAAACCGATGCGCGGCGTCATGACGCGATCGTAGCCCACGCGCTATCCTTCCCGCCCCTCGCGCCGACCGCGGCGCGGCGCGCACCGCAGGACACGGACCCTTCCCATGGCGATCCTCATCGACGGCAACACGGCGGTCATCTGCCAGGGCATCACGGGCTCCTCGGGCGCCTTCCACACGAAGGGCTGCCTCGACTACGGCACGCGCATGGTGGGCGGCACCACGCCGGGCAAGGGCGGCCAGAAGGACGC
>VEQS01000166.1 GCA_018883105.1 Phycisphaerales bacterium | reverse complement strand
GAGTTCCCGCTGGAAGGCGAGGTCCTGGAGATACGAAAGCCAGTTCGCCCGGGGTCGTCCTTCGTTGGTCAGAAACTCTCCGTCGGAAACCGTGCCCGTTCCGGATGTGTCGGCACCCTTGGACTTGATCTCGACGAGCTCGATGCGTCCCGGATGGATCCTGAGCAGGTCGATGCGTGCGAGGAACCCGTCGTGCTCGATCGTCACTTCGTAGAGCGACGTGCTGGTCCCGGCATCGGCATCGGCCATGGCCGTGGCGATGGCCCGACGTGACTTGTCGATGGCGTCCTGGCCGAAGCCGCCGATGGAGTCGCCGGGATGGTTCGCCCGGACCAGCGCTTCGATGGCGGCGCCGCCTTCCGACAGCAGGCGCAGCATCTCGTTCTCCTGAGACGTCTGCGGCAGGCCGTTCCTGGCGTGCCGCAGCTTCTGGATGCAGTCAAGCCCGAGCTTGAACTGGGACTTGGTGATGGGCTTGTCTTTGGTTGCCGGCATGTCCCTCAAGATACGAGTGATAGGTGAAGCTGATGCTTCCGCATGGTGCCGTTTGATCGTCGAAATTTGTCCACTGCATGCTCGGCCGGGGCATGTCGAGACTTCGCTTGACGCATCTCCTCCGGTCATTTACAATACGCCCTCACGCCGCAATGCAATGCAAAGCCCCCGGCGGGGCACGGACCGGATTTCCGGGGGCGATGTCACGCCGGGCGAACCTGTTGCTTCACCCTCCAGAGCCACACTTCCCATCCATGCGCGAGCGCCCCTCCAACCCCCTCCTGTCCGCCACCTCCCTGGCCGTCGAGCCGGCATTCCTGGTGCCGCCGACCCTGAGCCACCTCGCCGAGGATCGTGCGCTCGCAAGCTCGCTCGGCCGCGCCATCGAAGAATGCCTGCGCGGCCGGCGACGGTTCCCCCACACGCTCCTGTGCGGCCCGGCCGACAGCGGGAAGCGGTCGGTGGCCCGTGCGATCGCCAAGGAGCTGGCGGAGCCGGTGGCCACCCTCAGCATGGTGGCGGTGTCGGGCCCTGCGGACATCGATGCGGCCTTCCGGGACGCATCGGACCGCAGCGTCCTGGTCGTGGACGGGCTGGAACTGGCCTCCCCGGCGGCGCTGCGTGACCTGGGGCGCGCGGCTTCGGGCGTGCGGCTCGAGCCGGCGCCGGGGAAGGCGTGCGACGAGTTCGAGCAGTTGCTCAGGCGGCAGTCGCAGGCCGGCAAGCGCTACCCGTCGGTGACGGTCATCGCCACCACGCGCGACACGGTCGACCCGACGGCGCCGTGGTTTGGCTGGGTGGAGCGCACCTACTACCTCGGGCGCACGCCCGAGGCCGAGGCCGCGCGGCTGCGCCGGGTGCTGGTTCGCTGCGGGCATTCGCTCGACGAGGGGTCCCTCGCGGCGGCCGCGGCGCTGGTGGTCGACCTCGGCATCCGCACGCTGGCCGCGGCGTCGACGCTTGTCGAGTGGATCCGCGAGCAGGGCGCGACCGCGGTCGACGCCAGTGGCCGGATCGAGGAGCTGGTCGCCGTGTTCGGGCCGCTCGCAAACCCGGAGCGCGTCCAGCAGCGCCTGGCCGACCGAAGCGCCGAGCTCGCCGAGGCGGACGCGGCACCCGCGCCCGCCGCGTCGCGGCTCATCCTGCCCTGACCTCACGGAGCACCCGAAGCCATGAAGCCAAGCGAACTCGCCGAGTACCTCTCGACCGTCCTCTCGCACGACCTGCGGCTCAGCCTCATGATCTGGGGCCCGCCCGGCATCGGGAAGTCGAGCATCGTCGCGCAGGCCGCCGCCGGCGCGGGACTCGAGTTCATCGACGTCCGCCTGAGCCAGCTGGCGCCGACCGACCTGCGCGGGCTGCCCGTGCCGGACCGCCAGGCCGATGGTGGCGGCATCGCCCGCTGGTATCCGCCGGAATTCCTGCCGCGCCAGGGCAGGGGGGTGCTGTTCCTCGACGAACTGAACATGGCCGCGCCCACCATGCAGGGCGTGGCGCAGCAGCTGATCCTCGACCGCCGCGTCGGCAGCTACGTGCTGCCGGAAGGGTGGTTCGTGTGGGCGGCCGGCAACCGCAAGGAGGACCGCGCCTCGGTGTTTGACATGCCGGCGCCGCTTGCCAACCGCTTCGTGCACCTGGAGGTGCTGCCGGACCTCGAGAGCTTCAAGGCGCACGCGATCGCGCGCGGCGTCTCGGAGCGGATCCTGTCGTTCCTCTCGTTCCGGCCAGACCTCCTGCACCGGATCGATCCGGGCCGGCCGGCGTGGCCGTCGCCGCGCAGCTGGTTCATGGCCGACGCATTGCTGCGTGCCGGCCTCGACGCCGACGGCGTGATCGGCGCCCCCGCGGGGGCCGAGTTCCGCGCCCACTGCGCGGTCTACGACGCGCTTCCGGACCTTGACACCATCCTTGCGGGACGTGGGGGGTCCATCCCCTGCCCGCAGGAGGTGTCGACGCGCTACGCCGCGGTGATCGGCCTGGCGCTGCGGGCGCGCTCGGCCGAGCAGGCCGCGCACGGCCTGCAGTGGGTGCAGGGGGGCATGCCGGCCGAGTGGTGCCGGCTGTTCATGCTCGACCTGCAGCGTGCCATGATCGGCAAGGGGCTGCAGCGCCCGCTCGCCGAGGCGATGCAGAAGGACCCCGCCATGAAGCGCTACGCCAAGGAGTACCGCGAGGTGATGGCGGCGGCATGAGCGCGTCCGCCCCGCCCATCGACCACGCCGCGATCGAGCGGCGCCTGCAGGGGACGCACCAGCGCCTGGCGCACCATCACCCGTTCTTCGCGGCGCTCCTCATGATGGCGCCCACCGTGGTGAGCGAGGCGCACGAGACCGCGGCCACCGACGGCGAGCGGCTCTACTTCAACCCGTCGTTCGTGGCGCCGCTCACGCAGCAGCAGCTCGACGGGCTGGTGGTGCACGAATTGCTCCACTGCGCGCTCCTTCACTGCACACGCCGGGGCACGCGCGACCCGATCCTCTGGAACATCGCCTGCGACATCCACGTCAACGGGCTGATTCGGACGCTGGCGCACCTCGACCTGCCGGAAGGGTGCGTCGAGGAGCCGAGGCTTGCGGAGCTCTGCGTGGACGAGATCTACGCGAGGCTCAGGACGTCGAGCCACGTCCAGCGCGAGCTCGGGGTGGTCGACGTGCGTCCACGCGAAGGACTCGGCCAGGCCGAGATCGAGCGCCTGGGCGCGTTCTGGTCGGACGCGATGCAGCGTGCCCGCGCCATGGAGTCGATGCGTGGCCAGGCCGCCGGGCGCCTGCCCGAGGGCATCGACCGGCTGATCAGCGAGGTGCACTCCCCATCGCTCGACTGGCGGACCGCGCTCTGGCGCCACGTGGTGCGCACGCCCGACGACTTCACCGGATTCGACCGGCGCCACGTCTGGCAGGGCCTGTACGTGGAGGAGCTTGAGGGCGACGGACTGGACGTCGACGTCTGCATCGACACCAGCGGATCGGTGGGGGACGCCGAGTTCTCCGAGTTCCTCGGCGAGCTGCGCGGCATCCTCAGCGCGTACCCGTCGGTGCGTTGCCGCCTGTACTACGCGGACGCACGCTGCACGGGTCCGTTCGAGGTGGCGGGCACCGAGCCGCTGCCCGTGGCGAAGGGCGGCGGCGGCACGGACTTCCGGCCGTTCTTCGAGGCCTCGGCGCACGGTGAGGCGTCGCGGTTCGGCGACCAGCGGCTGGCCGTCTACCTGACCGATGGGCACGGGGTCTTCCCCAAGCGCCCCCCGAACCGACCCGTGCTCTGGGTGGTGACCCCGGGCGGCGTGGTGGACGCGAAGTTCCCCTTCGGAGAGGTGGTCCGCATGCGGACCGGAGGACGACCATGACCGTGCACCAGATGCCACGCCTCCATCGGCCGAAGCCGCTGCGCCCGGTGACCGAGTCACGTGAGCGTCGCCGCGAGGAAGCCGCCGATGCCGGCACGCCCTTCGACCGGCTGCGCGACCTCTCGCTCACGAACCCGAGCCTCGTCCTGAAGAACCCCGCCTTCGAGCTGGCGGTGGTCACCGAGCCCGGCTTCCTCCTCGACTTGCCCGAGGACGCGCTCTGCGCGCTGGTCAGGCAGCCCGCGTTCCCGCAGGACCTGATGGTGGTGCTGGCGCGGCGCCGCCGCGAGCTCGACGGCGGCGGCGGTCGGGTCATGTCGCGGATCGCCACGCACCCGAACGCGCCGCGCGAGGCGCTTGAGATCCTCGAAGGCGAGCCGCTTGCACGGCTCAACGTGAACTCGCCGTCGGCCGGCAGCGAGCCGTGGCTTGCGGCGGTCGCCCGGATCGCCGGCGACGACCAGGATGCGATGCGCTCGGTTCGGCTGCGCGAAGGCGACGCCCGGGTCACGGCGGCGCTTGCGCGCACCGGGTGCATCGACGGGCACGACCCGTTCTCGGCATTCGTGGTGATGGTCGGCGGGACGATCACGCTCTCGCGCTACATGCGCGCGCAGCGATCGATGTCGGAGGGGAACCTGCGGACGCTGGTGCACGCGCCCGCGGAGCATGGCGCGAGTTACCGGCGGCAGCTCGCGTTGCTCTGCCGCCGCACCGAGACCCCGTCTGCGTTGTTGTCCGAGCGCGAGCGCTCGTACGGCGTGCTCAAGCCCGGCGAGGTCCCGTCGCAGCTGGTGTTCGCAAGCAAGATGACGGAGCGGATGCGCGCCACGATGGCTGCGCCCGGTGAACTCCCCGAGGGCTCGCTGAGGCGGCTTGCGTCTGACCGTCAGTGGCAGGTCCGCTCGGCGGTCGCGGTGCGTCCCGGGCTTCCGATCGAGCTGCTGCGCCTGCTGGCGGCCGACCCCGACCGGCGGGTGCGCGCATCGGTCGCCCGTGCGACGCCGGAGCGCGAGGTGCTCGAGCGGCTTGCGCGCGACGAGGACCTGTGCGTGCAGTTTGCGCTGGCGCACAATCCCTGCTGCGCGGGGGATCTCGAGGAGGCCATCACCGACGTCGAGCGGATCAAGGACGGCATGGTGCGCGCCTGGGCGGCGGGGACGCCGCGCGAGGCGAACGGCATGCCCTTCGGCCAGTCCGACGCAAGCGACGCATGGTCTGCCGAGGAGGCCGCGATCGTCGCGCTGCGCCACGCGTACGACTCGCTGCCGAAGGTGCTGTTCGTGGCGGGGCCGCGGTGCCCGGTCGAGTTGCTGGAGGCCCAGGCCGAGAGCGCATGCTGGTGGGCGCGCGTCGCCGTGGTGCGAAACCCGCGTACGCCGGCGGCGGTGGTCGAGCAGCTGGCCTCCGAGGACGCGAACTGGCTGGTGCGGGCCGCCGCACGAGAGCGGATGGAATCGCCGCCGGACGCGTCGCGCCTGCCCGACCCGATCCCCGCCGAGCGCTGCTCGGAGCGCCACATGAAGGGCGAGGTTCGGGCCCGGCTGGGTGCGATGCGCATCCAGCTGGCGGAGCCGCGCCGGTCCGTGGTCTGCTCGGCGGTGGGCATTGCCTTCGACGACCCCGACCTGCGC
Organism: Phycisphaerales bacterium; assembly: GCA_018883105.1. GTDB lineage: Bacteria > Planctomycetota > Phycisphaerae > Phycisphaerales > SM1A02 > UBA966. The sequence continues at coordinate 26 of VEQS01000166.1, read as the reverse complement.
CCGATCCTCTGCGCCGGCATGCTGGT
>VEQS01000024.1 GCA_018883105.1 Phycisphaerales bacterium | reverse complement strand
CGCTCGACCAGGTTGAAGAGCATCCGTCACCTCGCCTCGGCTGCGGCGCCGGCGGCGGCGGCCGCGCGGGCGGAGAGCGCCTGCACCAATCGTTCCATTCGGCTGCCTCGGCTGCCCTTCAGCAAAACGTGGTCGCCGGGAACGAGCCGGGCCGCGATCGCCGCGACCCCTGCATCGTCGAGGGCATCGACGTGCACCACCTCGGTCGCCGCGCCCGACAGCCGCCGGACCTCCTCGGCGCCATGCCGGCTTTCCGGGCCGACGAACACCGCGAGCGCCGGGCGCACGCCGATCGCCGCCCGCGCCGTCTCGCGGTGGCAGGCGGCGGAGGCCTCCCCGAGTTCCAGCATGTCGCCGAGCACCGTCACCCGGCGGGCCGGGTCCGGGGCCAGCTCCGCGAACGCCCCGAGCGCGGCCGCCACCGCGTCCGGGTTGGCGTTGTAGGCGTCGTTGAAGACCACCACGTCCCCGACCGGCTGGCGCGTCATCCGCATCGACTCCGGCCGGATCGCCGCAAAGCCCTCGGCCACGGCCTCCCACGCCACCCCGAGCATGCGGGCGCACGCCGCGGCCGCAAGCGCGTTCATCGCGTTGTAGTCGCCGGGCAGGCCCAGCGTCCCCGACCACGCCTCGCCGCCCGGGCCTGCGATCGACACCCGCTGCAGCTCGCCCTCGGGCGCGCGGTCGACGAGCCGCCACTGGCACGCCTCGCCGCGCCCGAACGTCACGACACGCACCCCGGGCTTTACCCGGGCCTCCACCGCCGCGACGAGCGCGGGCTGGTCGCCATTCACGATCGCGATGCCGAGCGTTCCGAGCCCGTCCACGAGCGAGCCCTTCTCCTCGACGATCGCCTCGACGCTCCCCATGCCACCCAGATGCGCGCGCCCGGCCATGGTGATGATCGCCACGTGCGGCGCGGCCATGCGCGAGAGCGGCGCGATCTCGCCGGGGTGGTTCATCCCGATCTCGACCACGAGGTAGCCGTCCGTCGCGGACGCACCCAGGATGGTGAGCGGCACGCCGATGTCGTTGTTGAAGCTCTTCGGCGACGCCGTCCCGCGCATGGTGCGCGAGAGCACCGCGTCGACGAGCCGGCGCGTCGTCGTCTTGCCGCTCGAGCCGGTGATCGCCACGGTCTTCGCGCGCAAGCGTCCGCGCCACCACCGCGCCAGGTCGCCGAGCGCCACGCGCGTGTCGCCCACCTCGATGAGCGGGAACCCCTCCGGGCGCTCGAACGTGCCCGCCCGGCGGTCGACCACCGCGGCCACCGCACCGCGGGCACGCGCCTGCGCCAGGAACGCGTGCGCGTCGAACGACTCACCGCGCAGGGCGACGAACAGCCGTCCCGAGAGCTCCTCGCGGGTATCGGTCCCGACGCCATGCATCAGGAACGGGGCCGGCGCGAACCCGGGCCGCGCGGCCGCCACGGGCGGCGCCACCACCCATTGCCCGGCGATCGCCCCACGCAGTTCATCCGCAGTCACCTGCATGCCCGCTCCGTCGGTGAATTCGGGCGGCCGCGCGTTCGCGCCGCCCGGCTGGCGCCCGTCCGTGGGCGCGGCGGCAGGATAGCGCTGGGGTCCGTCTGGTCCGTCCGTGCGAATCGCCCGCCGATCCGTGATGAACCGGTGCGGTTCCTGCTTGCCTCCGCGGCGAAGGCAACGCATCACTTGCAAGGTGAGCCAGTTCCATCGCCACGTCCAACGCGTGCTGGCGGCCGTCTGCGCCCTGTGCGTGGGCATCCTGCTGGCGCGCGCGGCCGGGTTCTGAGGCCCCGGCACCGCGCTTCGAGCGCTGCGACCCCGCTTCCCGGGCGCCGCGGGGCGCCACCATCCACCTTTTCAGGCTCCCCGGACCCCCGGACCGATATCTCCGGAGTGGGGCGACGCGGCTCGCCCGTTGGCTGACCCCGAATACGAGGAGAACCGCATGAAGGGCTTTGAAATGATCAAGGGCTGGGCTCGCGAGCTGGTCGACATCATGCTCCTGTTCATCGCCATCGGCGTGCTGGTGCAGATCATCTTCGGCAGCGACAGCACCACCTACTTCGGCAAGATCACGAACAACCTGATGACGTTCATCAACCAGCTGGGCAACGGCGGCTTCGTCGGCCTGATCGCGCTGCTGATCATCATCGGCATCTTCAACAAGCGCGCGATGACGCAGCAGGGCTGAGCGCGCACGCTCCATGAAGTGACGGACGGCCCCGGCATCGCGCCGGGGCCGTCTTTCTTTCGCCGGATGCCCGCCTCCGCACGCTCAGGCCCCGGCCACCGCCGCCGCGCGACCGAGCGCCTTGCGGGCCACGACGCGGTCGTCGAATGGCCGCCGGTCGCGCCCGATGATCTGGTAGTCCTCGTGCCCCTTTCCGGCGATGAGCACGATGTCGCCGGGCCCTGCCCCGCCGACCGCCAGGCGGATCGCCTCGGCGCGGTCGGTGCAGCGCACCACCTCGGCCACCGCGCCCGCCGGGCGCCCCGCCACCACCTCGTCGATGATCGCCTCAGGGTCCTCGGTGCGTGGGTTGTCGCTCGTCACCACCACGCGGTCGCTGCGCGTGCACGCCACGTCCATCATGCGCGGCCGCTTGGAGCGGTCGCGGTCGCCGCCGCAGCCGAAGACCGTCACCAGCCGACCCTTCGGCCCGACCAGCGGCCGCAGCGCGGAGAGCACGTTGAGGAGCGCATCGTCCGTGTGCGCGTAGTCGACCAGCACGGCAAACGGGTCATCCGGTCCGGTCACCGGCTCGAGCCGCCCGGGAGGCGCCGTGCACGAGGCCAGCGTCCGCGCCACCGCATCGGCGCCCACGCCCACCGACCAGGCCGCGGCGGCCGCCTGCAGCGCGTTCATCGCGTTGTGCCGCCCCACCACCGGCAGCCGCACCCGCGCGCTTCCCCAGGGGCCCGTGAAGGTTGCGTCCTGCCAGCCAAGCCGCGCCTCGTGGACCTCGGCCGTGCAGTCGGCGTTGCCCTTCAGGCTGCAGCGCAGCACGCGCCCGCGGCACGGCCCGAGCATCGCCGCATGCCAGGGGTCGTCGACGTTGACGACCGCCGTGCCCTCCGCGGGCAGGAGGGCGAAGAGCCGCGCCTTCGCCTCGGCGTAGCGCTCCATGGTGCCGTGGTAATCGAGGTGATCGCCGGTCAGGTTGGTGAACACCGCCGTCCGGAACCGCAGCGCGTCGGCGCGGCCCTGGTCGAGCGCGTGGCTCGAGACCTCCATCGCGCACGCCGAGCAGCCGTTGCGCACCATCCGGCCGAGCACGGCCGCGGTCTCGATCGCGCCGGGCGTGGTGAGGGCGGCGGGACGCGCCTCCGCGCCGTCGTCGACGACCACGGTGCCGATCACGCCGCAGCGGCGGCCCGCCGCGCGCATGAACTGCTGCACGAGGAAGGCGATGGTGGTCTTGCCGTTCGTACCGGTCACGCCCACGAGGTCGAGCCACTGGCTCGGGCATCCCTCGATGCGGTCGGCGAGCACCGCGGCAAAGCGCGCGAGGTCGGTGCCGGCGGGCAGCCCCACCCGAACCACGTGAGATGCCGCCGGATCACCGACGAGCGGATCCTCGCCGACGTACATCACCGCCGCCGCCCCGCGCCGCACCGCATCGGCGGCGAAGGCGCGCCCGTCGGCGGCTGTCCCGGTGCGCGCCACGAAGAGGCAGCCCGGGCCCGCCTGGCGTGAATCGTCGGTCACGAAGGCGATGTCGGGCGACGAGCCGCGGAGCGCGGGATCGAGGCTCACGAGGTGGGCGAACAGCGGCTGCAGCTTCATCGGGGCACTCCTCGCGCACGTCGGCGCGTCCCGACCTTCATCGGCACCCCGCCGCGCGCAAGCCCAGCGGCCGCACGGCTCAGCCGGGTTCCACGACGCCGGTCGAGTCGCCGAAGCGGTCCAGCGGGACGCCTGCCGCGCGGGCGATTCCCACGTGCAGGTTGCAGAGGGGCGTGCCGGGCGCCGAACGCACCAGCCGCCCGCCGGAAACGCCGGCCGCCTGCCCGCCGGCCACCAGGATCGGCAGGTCGTCGTGGTTGTGGCGGTTGCCGTCGTTGATCGCGCCGCCGTAGAGCACGATGGTCGAGTCGAGCACCGGGCGGCCATCCTCGGTCACGCGCTCGAGCGCCCGCAGGAACGCCGCCAGGCGCTCCGACTGGAACCGGTTGATGCGGGCGAACGCCTCCATCTTGTCGGCCGCCCCGCCGTGATGCGAGGCATCGTGATGGCCCATCGAGACGCCGATCTCCGGGTACGGCCGGTTGGAGCCTTCGTTCGCGAGCATCAGCGTGGCCACGCGGGTCGAGTCCGTGCGGAAGGCCAGCGCCAGCACCTCGCCCAGGAGATCGATCCGCCCGGCGAGCGACCGGGGGGCGTCGTCGAAGTCCGGCAGGCGGGTGCCGCGGTCGAGATGCGCTGACGCATCCTCGTCAAGCCGGCGCTCGAGCGACCGGACGCCGTCGAGGTACTCCTCGAGCCGCGCGCGGTCCTGGGTGCCCACCGTCGCCGCGAGGCGGCCGGCCTGCGCGACCGCACCGTCCAGGATCGAGCGCCGGCTTCGCGCCCGCGCCGCCGCCTCCTCGGGCGTCTCGCCGCGGCGGCCGAAGACGCGGTCGAACGCCGCGCGCGGGTCGGTCTCCTTGCCGTTCGGGAGGCGCTCCGACTTCCACGAGATGTTCGCGCTGTAGGCGCACGAGTACCCGGAGTCGCAGTTGCCCGCGGTCATCGCGGGCTCGGAGCCAAGCTCGAGCGAGCGCAGCCGCGTCCGCCTGCCCTGCCCCTCGAGCGCCTCGGCGATCGCCTGGTCGACCGACTGCCCCGCGCGGATGTCGTCGCCGGCGGTCTTGCGCGGGTGCGCACCGGTCAGGAAGCACGCCGCGCTGCGCGCATGGTCGCCGGGCCCGTCGCCCAGCGCGGCGGCGTTCGCATGCGCGAGGCCCACGTGCATGCTGATGCGCCCATGGAAAGGCGCGAGCGGCTCGAGCGAGCCCGCCGCGCTCCACGTGGACTCGCCGACCGCCGGCGCCCACGCGTTCACGTTGACGCCGTTGGGGAAGAACAGGTACGCGACGCGCACGGGCGGTGCCGACGTCGCCGCTCCCGCCGCCATGGCGGCACGCGTCACGAGCCCACGCGGCGCCATCGCGTCAAGCCACGGCAGCGCGATGGTGGCACCGATCCCCCGCAGGACGGTGCGACGATCGACGAACGGCGTGCGCATGGACGCAGTCTAGGCCGGACCGACGCCCGGCCGGACGTCAACGAACTCCGTGGGCATCGGCCACGCGGTCACCGACCGCCGCGCGCACGCGCCGGACGGTGCGGGCGCGCAGCTCCGCCTGGTCGAAGGCCAGGTCGTCGCTCTGCGTCGCGGCCCGCTCCATGTCGCTCGGGCCGCCGTCAGAACCGACGGCACCCATCATGTCGCCGAACATGTCCGCCATGGCACGGTCGTTCCTGGCCGACTGTGCCACGAGGCGCTCGGCGATCCCCTCGAAGCGTGTCTGCGACTCGCCCCACGCCGCGGCGACGGCGCCCCGCTGGTCGGCGCCCAGCGACGGATCGCCGAGCACCGAATCGATCGCCGCGTCGACCCGGTCCTGATCTCGGTAGACCTCCGGATGCATCTGCCGCCGCAATGACCGCCGGAACACCGCTGCCTGCGGCCGCGGCATCGCGTCCGCCACGGCCTGGACGGACGCCGCCTGCATCGCCTCGGCGCGGCGTGCGCCCTCGGCCACCTCGCGCTGATAGTCCGACTGCGCCTTCTGGAACTCCTCGAAGACCGCGGAACCGACGCCGGCGCCCTCGGCGTTGCCCTCCGCCTCGGCGGCAGCATTGGCCGCCTCGACGGCCTCCGAGGCGGCCGACATGCGTTCGACCATCCGCTCGGAGCACGCGACCAGCTCGCCGACCGCCGCCACCTGCGCCCGCCGCCAGTCGGCGAGCGGCACCGCCGCCGCGCGGCGCGCGTCGGGAGCGCACGCATCGGCCGCACGGTCGAGGTCCGCGTCGATCCAGCGGTTGCCGGTCATGCGCGCCTGCATCAGGAAGAGCGATCCGGACTCGATGACGCGACGCACGGCACGCCGCCCGCGTTCGGCGTCGATCGCCTCCGCCGGAATCGACGGGAATGCCGCGGCCACCGAATCGAACCATGCCGTCTCGACCGCCTCACGGCGCTTCGCGATCGCCCGGGAACGCTCGACCATGCCACGACCCTCCATTGCGGCGTGGACGACCGACTTCATCTCCGATTCGATGTCGGCCGACTTCGCCACGAGGTCGTCGCAGAGCTGGTTCCAGAGCGTGGCTGCCTCGTCCGGGATGCCAAGCCGCGCACGCACCGGCTCCAGGTCGGCCCGGCGGATCGTCCCCGCCGACATGATCCGCTCCATCATGGCCGGGTCGAACGGGTCGGCGTCTTGCGAGTCTCCCGCATCCGCCGCCTCGTCGCCGCCGAGCGTCGCGATCGACCGCTCCATGGCACTGCGCATCATCGACTCGCCCGCGAACCGCACGCCACCGTCGCCGTCGTCGTCCGGCCGCCGCTTCCACGACTCGGCCATCAGCTTCCTCTCGAGCGCATCCTTGTCGAGCGCCGGATCGGCGATGAGCGCCGTGAGGTCGGCGAGCGCCGCCTCGGACAGTTCGCGGTCACGCGTCATGAGCGCCATGCGGTCCGAGGCCGCCACGCCGTCCACGGGTGCCGCCGGCTGTGCCGCCGCCTGCACGACGAGCGCATCGCGCTCATCCGCCCAGCGGTCGATCCGTGCGCGCACCTCCGGGGTGGCGCGGTCACCGAGCGCCGACTCCAGACCCGCGGCCGGATCGATGCCCCACAGGCCCAGCGCGTTCGCTGCCCGGCCGCGCACGCCGCGGATCCACCGCGTTCCCACCTCATCCGGCATCATGCCCGCCACCTCCACGGCCGCCGCGAGCCGGCGACTGCGGAACTCGTCGGCCGTCCCGCCCTGCTCGAGCGACGCCGTCGAGGCGCGCTCCCATGCCATGATGCACGCATCGATGCGGGCCCGCAGCGCCTCGTCTGCCGGCACGCCCGAAGGAAGCGACGGGAACGTCAGCGCCAGCCCGAACGCGGTGCGCAGGTCCGGGCGAGACGCCACCGCGATCCGGCGCCGGCGCACCAGCTCCTCGCGCTCGACGACGGCACGCTGGGCATCCGAGGTTGCCGTCGCACGCAGGAGTTCGAAGAACGCCCGCTCCGCCGCGCGGACGTCGTTCGGCACCGCCGCGGCACGGGCGCGAAACGGCTCGAGCGCCGCCGCACGCGCACCGTCGCGCGCCTCCATCGCACGCCGGAACTCATCGATCCGGGCGGACATCGCCGCGGCCGCCGCCTCGGCCTCGGCCGGCGTCTGCGCATCGCCGGCCGGCGCGTCGGGAACGTCAAAGTCCATGTCCGGCTCCGCAGCCCCCGGCGCCTTCGCCAGCGCCGCGGCCATCGATTCCTGCAGCGGCCGGACGGTCTCGTCTCGCAGCCGCTGCCATCGATCGACGTAGGCGTCGAACGCCGCCACCGCCGCCGCGCGCGCCTCCGCCCCCGCCTGCATCGCCTCCAGCATGCGATTGAGGTCCTTCGAGCGAATCGGCGGAGGCGTCTGCGGGATGTCCTGGGCCCGGGCCGTGCCGCAGGCAAGCGCGAGTACGCACACGACCGCGATGGAGCCAAACCGCCCGGCAACCATCCATGCGGCACGATGGATCGATCGGATCGTCGTCACGGGACCTCCTTGGCGCGCCTCCGGCGAAACGCGTCGCTCGACACGATATCCCCGACCAGTGCCGCAAACGACCCGTGCGCCCGCGCCCGCGACGCCAGCGCATCGAGGAGCGGATCGTCCGCATCGGCCGTACCCCGGCCCAGGGCGTAGACCAGGAGGTGCCGCGCAAGCGCACGCTCGAACGCGTCGCCTTCGCCCACCATCGCCTCGACGCCCGGCACGCCCTCGAGCACGCGGCCGTCCGGAAGCTCGGTGACGTCGTCGACCGGGAGGCCGTCGACGCGATCGCGCCGCCGGCCATCGGCGTCGAAGCGCTCGAAGGCCAGGCCCACCGCGTCCATCCGCACGTGGCACGACGCGCAGTCCGGATTCGACCGGTGCAGCTCCATGAGTTCGCGCATCGACCGGCCCGCGCGCCCCAGCGGATCCTCGGGGATCTGCGGCACGCCAGGCGGCGGCGGCGCGGGCGGCACGTCAAGCAGCGCGTCGAGCACCCAGCGCCCGCGCTTCACCGGGCTCGTGCGCGTCGGGTTGCTCGTTGCCAGCAGGATGCTCGCATGGCCGAGGATGCCGCCCGGGCGATCGTCGGGAATCGAGCACTCGACGTCGGCGCCTCCGGATGCCCGCGGACCGCCCGGGCCCGTCGGCCATCCGTAATGCGCCGCGAGGCGCGGCGACAGCGTGGTGGTGCGCGCCTCAAGCAGCGTGCGCAGCGGCCGGCGCCCGCGCACCACGTCGTCGAAGAGCCGCTCGGTCTCGCGCCGCATGTCCGCGATGAGCGCGGGGTCGACGCCCGGGTAGGCCTGCGCATCCAGGGACCTCGCCTCGAGCCGGTCGATCCCAAGCCACTGCACCGCGAAGCGCTCGGCGAGGCTCCCGGCGCGCGGATCGGCCAGCATCCGCGCCACCTCCGCTCGCCGGCCGGCCTCGTCCGAGAGCGCGCCGGAACGCGCGGCCGCACGCAGCGCGTCGTCGGGAACGCTCGACCACAGGAAGAACGCCATCCGCTCCGCGACGGTCGCGGGCGGCAGGTCGCACGTACCCTCGGCGCACGCCGGCTCGACGCGCAGCAGGAACCGCGGATCGACCATGAGCGTGGTCGCGAGCGCCCTGAGCAGGCCGTCCCACGTCGGCTTCGGCCCGGCTGCGCGCGTCGCCGTCGCCACGAGCTCCTTCGCCTCGTCCTTCGAGACCGGGCGCCGGAACATCTCCTCGCCGATCGCCGCCGCCACGCGCGAGAGCCGCACGCCCGCGGCGCCCGTGCCGGCGATCGCCGTCGCCCGCCGCTCGAAGGACGGGTCCTCCACGGCGCCGAGCGGCCCGGTCACCGTGACGTCCGCCACCGCGAGGTTGCGGTCGCGCTGCGACGGATCTTCGGCCTTCGGGTTCCAGTAGTCGTTCAGGAAGCGCACCGAGAAGGAGTGCTCGCCCGCGGGAAGGTCGAGCTCGTGCGACAGCCCCGCGAGCGTGGGCGCCGAGACCTTCACGTCCTCGGCCGTCACGCGACGGCCGTCCACCTCGAGCGCCGCGCGGGCCGGCGCGTCGCCGGCCTGCTGCGCGGTGACGCGCGCCTCGACCCGGTAGCGCCCGGCGCGCGGCAGGTCGAGCCGCGCCGAGAGCGTTCCCTGCGACGAGAGCCACGCGAGGTCCCCGCGCGAGTTCCCGCCGCCGCCCGCGCGCATGAGCGACCCCGCCTGCACCGTGCGCCGCCGCTCGAGCGACGGCGGCAGCGCGCTCCGCGCCGCCACGCGCTCGGCCGCCTCCACGTACTTCTCGACGAGGAGCGCCGGCATCCCCAGCGTGTCGGCCGTCGTGTCGAACCCCTCGCCGACGTCGTCGGGCGGAATCAGGTCGTCCGGCGACAGGCCGTCGAGCGCATCCGCCCCGAAGACGTCGCGCACCGCGCCGAGCCACTGCGCGCGATTGAGCCGCCGCACCGTGGGCACCTCGCGCCAGGCCGGCGGCACCGTGCGGTCGATCGTCGCGACGGCAGCGGCGTACTCCGCGTCGGTCGGGCGCTCGGGCTCGTCCTCGGGCGGCATGTCGCGGCGCGCCAGCCGACGGCGAACGGCGCGCAGCAGGTCCTCGGACACGTGGCCGCCCGTGACCGCCGGACGAAGGTCGCACCCCGCCTTCGTCACCCCGCCCCCGTGGCAATCGATGCAATGCGCCTCGATGAGCGCCCCCAGCCCCTCCGGCAGTGCCACGTCGCCCGGCACGCCGGCGATCGCCGCGGCCAGCGCCCAGGCGGCCACCATCAGCCGCGCGCCTCCGCGGGCCGGAAGATGCGCTTCGCCGTGCGGCCCACCAGCTGGCACGACACGGCATCGAACGACCCACCGACGATGCCCCCGGCGATCGGCACCAGCCGCGACACCTTGGTGGCGCCCTTGGTGCCGGACTGGACGATGAGCTTTGCACCCACCTCCTTCTGGACGGTGGTGATCGTCTTGCGTGAGGCGCCTTCGAGCGCCTTCAAGGCAAGCGTCCGGCCCGCAGCGATGCCGGCGCCCTTCAGGAGCTTCGACGCGCCCGCATCACCGACCAGCGCCAGCAGCACCATCGTCCGCACCTTGTCCGACCGCGGGTCATGCCCATAGATGCAGGCGATCGCCCCCACCATGCGGGCCTGGATCAGCCAGGACGCCGCCACGGACCCGGGGATGGTGATCGGCAGCGTGATCGCGCCGCCGAGGCCGGCGATGAATCCGGCCGTGAAGTTCTTGGTGGTCTCCCAGCGGATCAGGGCGTCGACGCGCTTGTCGTCGGTGCCGTAGGTCAGGTCGAGCTTGTACCGCTCGGCCAGGTCCACCGCGCTCGAGAGCGGGGAGAGCCCCCCAAGCGACTTCTGGGCGAGCCACTCGCTGAGGCGGAGGGCGTCCTTCGAGATCCGGGCGGTGTCCATCTCCCACAGGCTAACGGCGGCCGGGAGCAATCGCCGATGACGCCACTGCGGTCGGAGACCGCACGCCGAGCGGTCGGGCCGGAGCCCAATCCCCGCACGGCACGCCGCAGGCCTCAGGAGGAGGAACACCGATGACATCGCACGCACCGACGGGGAACGGCTGGCGCTGGCCCATGGGGCTCGTCGCCTCGAACGGGTTCGGCATGTTCGTGCTGGGGATCGCGCTCGCCCTCGGCGGCGCCTATGGCGCGCAGGCGCTGTCGCGCGCCATCGTCGCCAGCCGCGTGACCAGCAGCATCAGCGTCAAGGGATCGGCCATGATCGACGTCCGGTCGGACGCGGCGACCTGGAGCTCGACCGTCAGGGTCCAGGGCGCCACGCGCGAGCAGGCCTACCTGCGCCTGAGCGAGGCGGTCGAGCGCGTGCAGCGCGCCGTCGAGGCCGGCGGCTTCGCGAAGGACGAGCTGCGCATCTCAGCGATCTCCACCTCCGCGGTGAAGCGCCGCAACGACAAGGGCGAGGAGACCAACGACATCGAGGCCTACGCGCTCTCGCAGTCGGTGGCCGTCCACAGCGCGAAGGTCGAGGCGGTCGAGGCCCTGTCGCGCGGCATCACCGGCCTGATCCGGGACGGCGTCCCGATCGAGAGCGGCGCGCCGAGCTACACCATCTCCGCCATCGAGTCGCAGAAGATGAAGCTCCTCGACGAGGCGACGCGCAACGCCATGGAGCGCGCGCGCACGCTCGCCGACGGCAGCGGCTCGCGCGTGGGCCGGCTGATCAACGCGAGCCAGGGCGTCATCCAGGTGCTCGCCCGCGGCGCGATCGACGGCGGCGAGTGGGGCCAGTACGACACCTCGACCATCGACAAGACGCTGCGCGCGGTGGTGAGCCTCGAGTACGCCGTGGATTGACGCGGGTGCACGGGGCCGGATGCCGTGCTCAGGCGCGCCCGTTCGCCCCGGACGAACGCAGGTGCGGCGCCGCGTGCGCGGCCCGGCGCGCGCGGCCGTCGGCGTCGATGTGGGCGTATCCGCGCACCATGGCGCCGTCGCAGGTCCCGCAGCCGCAGCTGAACGGCGATGCCATCGACCACTCGGTGCAGTTGTAGTCGAACGTCAGCTGCTCGCCGGACGCGATGTCGCGCCGCGCCCGGAGGACCAGCCCGTCGAGCCAGCAGTTCGGGTCGCAGGAGTGGTTGAGGAAGCGCCACCCGCAGCGATCGACGCTGCCGGCCGCAAGCGCGTCACGGTGCGGATGCAGATGCTCGCGCACTCCGACCTGCACGCTGTGCCTGCTCGCGGTCGGCAGGATCTCGCCGTCGAGCTCGAGGATCGCCGCTCCGGCGGACGCCGCATCCAGCGCGAAGAGGCCCCGGCCCGAACGCACATCCCGGACGGCGACACGGCAGCACGCGCCGTCGGGCAGGGGCGGTGCGCGACCATGCTGGGCATCGATGACGGAGTCCACGGCGATCCGACGACACTACCACGCACCGCCGCTACACGACCAGCATCGCGTCGCCGAAGCTGTAGAAGCGGTACCCCTCGTCCTGCGCCAGGGCATAGAGCTCCTTCAGCCGCTCGAGCCCCACGAAGGCCCCCACCAGCGCAAGCAGCGTGCTGCGCGGCAGGTGGAAGTTCGTCATCATCGCGTCGACGTGGCGGAATCGGTGCCCCGGCGCGATGAGGATCGACGTCTCCCCGCTCCACCCTCCGGCCGGGACGGGGTCGGGCAGCGACTCCAGGGCACGCACCGTGGTGGTGCCCACCGCGACGATCCGGGGCCGCGGCCGCGCGGCAAGCATCGCGGCGGCCGAGGCGGGAACCGACATCCGCTCCGAGTGCATCGGGTGCGCAGACAGCGTCCCGGCATCGACCGGCCTGAAGGTGCCGGCTCCCACGTGCAGCACGATCTCCTCGCGCCGCACGCCCGACGCGGAAAGCGACGCAAGCAGCCCCTCCGTGAAGTGGAGCCCCGCGGTCGGCGCCGCCACCGACCCGCGGGAGGCGGCATCGGCGTACACGCACTCGTACTCGCGGCGATCGGCGTCGTCGTCTCCCGGCTCGTGCCGTGCCTCGCGCGCCTTCAGGATGTAGGGGGGAAGCGGAGTCCAGCCGGAGCGTTCGATGATCTCGGCTTCCGAGCCGCCGGACGCGCCTGCCTCCAGGCGGACACGCCACGCCTCGGCATCGCGCGCGACCAGGCGCACCGCATCCCCCGTCGCGCCGTGCGGGCCGAGGAGCGGCAGGCGGTCGCCGGCCGAGTGCCGCTTGGCGCGGCGCAGCATCATCCGCCAGCATCCATCGGCGCAGGGCTCGAGCAGCAGGCCCTCCGTCCGTTCCATGCGCAGGCGCGCCCGCAGCACGCTCGAGCGGTTGACCACCACCGCGTCCCCGGCACCGATCCAGCGCCCGAGGTCGCGCACGTGGGCATGCTCCACCGTGCCGCGGGCGCGGTCGATCACCATCAGCCGGGCGGCATCGCGCGGGTGCGCGGGCTCGGTCGCCACGTGCACCGGGTCGAAGGGGTAGTCGAGAAGCTCGGCGGGAAGGTCCTGCATGCGCACCGTTCAGGCCGTCCCCGGAGGCGCGCTGGAGAGCGTCGTCGGCGTCGCAAGCCTCGCGCCGCGCGCCCACGCGCCGAAGTCCATCGTCTTGCCCCCGGGTGGCTGCACCTCGAGGATCCGCACCGCGCCCTGCCCGCACCACAGCGTGCCGTCGGCCTCGAGGATTCCCGCGGGGCGGGCGGACCCCGCAGGCTCGGCGCCCGCCACCTCCTCGCACCGGCGCAGGACCAGCGCGCGCCCATCGACCTCCGCCGCGCATCCCGGCCACGGATTGAGCCCGTTCACCCGTGCCCGCACGCGCGAAGCCGCCATCGAGAGGTCCACCCACGCGTCCGCGCGCGACAGCTTGCGCGCCCGCGTCGCGCACGACTCGTCCTGCACGGACGGCGCCACGGTGCCCGCCACCCACTGCGCCAGCACGCCGGACACCACGTCCGGCCCGAGCGCCGCCAGCGCATCGTGCAGCTCGCCCGCGGTCTCGCGCGGCCCGATGGCGCGCGGGGCCTCCGCATACACCACGCCCGCATCCATCCGCTCGGCAAGCGAGATCACCGACACGCCCGCGACCCGGTCGCCCTCCATGAGCGCCCGCTGCACCGGCGCCGCGCCGCGCCAGCGCGGCAGGAGCGATCCGTGCAGGTTGATCGCAAAGAGCCCATCGAGGAGCGCCGGCCCGAGCTTCTGCCCGAAGGCAATCACCACCATCGCGCCGCCCGGCTGCGGGCGACCGGACGCGCCGGCGCGCGCCGCGGCGTCGGCGGCGGCCCCGCGGATGCGCGCGCTCGCCTCGGGGGCGTTGCAGTCCTCGGTGCGCAGCAGCGGCAGCCCGTGCGCCAGCGCGAACTCGCTGATCGGCGTCGGCGTCGGCCGCTTGCCCCGCCCCGCCTCGCGGTCGGGCTGGCTCACGACGAGCGCCACGCGCCCGGCCCGCGCCAGCGCTTCCAGGGTCGGCACGCCGAACGCGCCCGCGCCGAGGAACACCACCTCGGGCAGGTCAGCCATCGCCGCCGGCCGCGAGCTTGAGGTCCTTCACCTGGCGGCGCACCCTCAGGCGGTCGATCGGGCTCATCTTGTCGATGATCAGGATGCCGTCGAGGTGGTCGAGCTCGTGCTGCCACACGCGAGCGGCGAAGTCGCTGCGCGTCTCCTCGAACTCACGCCCATCCACGTCGAGCGCCCGGATCGTGACCGTCACGGGCCGGCGCACGCTGCCGCGGATCCCGGGAAGGCTCAGGCAGCCCTCCTCCATCCACTCCAGCTCGCCGCCAACGTCCACGATCGCCGGGTTGATGAAGGCACGCCGCGGCACGTCCCGCTCGCCGGTGCCGGTCACGAAGATGCGCACCGGCTCGCCCACCTGCGGGGCCGCCAGGCCCGCGCCCTCCTCGAGGTCCATCGTCCGGAACATGTCCGCGACCAGCTCGCGCACCGCGGCGTCCACCGACCGCACGGGCTGGGCCTTGCGCCGCAGCATGGGGTCGGGGAAGAGGACGACGGGGCGCCCGCCTGCAGCGCTCGGGGAACCTTCGGCCATCGCGGCCGATGCTACGCTACGGAATCCCCACGTCACCACACCAGGAGGAGCCCGGAACGTGATCTTCGGCTGGCGCAAAGGCGAGTCAGGAAATGCGGCGAAGCCGTTCGAGGCGCAGCCCGACAAGGCGCGCAAGTTCTTCGAGCACGCCCGCACCGTGGGCGAGGCGGACCAGCTCGAGTACGCGCTGCAGCTCTACGCCAACGGCCTGAAGCTCGACCCGGCGAACGTCGAGGCGCACGAGGGCATGTACCAGGTGGCGTGCAAGCACCACGTGGGAACGGGCGGTGCCGCCACCGGCAAGGACATCAAGGAGATCGACGGACCCTCCGCCGTCGACAAGATGGTGGTCGCGGAATACACGTGGATGCGCGACCTGAACAACGCGTCCGCGGCGCTTCGGTTCCTGGAGGCCGCCGGCAAGGCCGCGCAGGTCGAGGTGGGCCAGTGGCTTGCCCCCAAGATGCTCAACATCCTGCGCGGGGTGATGAAGGCCAAGCCGCAGAAGAAGGTCTGGCTCAAGGCGATGGAACTCTTCTCCGAGGTGCAGGCCTGGGACGAGGCCTTCGCCTGCGGCGAGGAGGCCCAGCGGCTCGACCCGTCCGACACGAACCTGGAGCACGAGATGCGCCAGCTGACGGCCGCCCGCGCCATCAAGCAGGGCGGCTACGAGAAGACCTACGGCCAGGAGGGCGGCTTCCGCGGCCAGGTGCGCGATGCCGAGCGGCAGCGCCAGCTCGAGGCCGCCAACAGCATCTCCGGCGCCGGCGGAAGCACCGAGACCGCGATCGACAAGGCCAGGCAGGACTGGGAACAGAACCCGAAGTCCCCCGAGGCCGTCAACCGCTACGCGCAGCTCCTGCGCAAGCGCGGCCAGGGCGACGACGAGCAGCAGGCCATCGCCGTCTACATGGCCGGCTTCCGGGAGCTGGCCGAGTACCGCTTCAAGCTGAACGCCGACGACCTGCGCATCGCGCAGCTGCGCCGTGCCTCGCGGGCGGCCACCGAGCAGCTCGAGCAGGCGCCCGACAACCCGTCGCTGCAGGCCGCCGCCGACAAGGCGCGCATGGAGCTCCTGGAGCTCGAGGGCACGGTCTACCGCGATCGCGTCGGCAAGTACCCGACCAACCGCGAGATGAAGGCCGACCTCGGCCGCGTGGAGTACGAGCTCGGCCGCTACGAGGATGCGATGGCCGCGTTCCAGGCGGCGAAGGACGACCCGAAGCTGCGCGTCAACAGCGCCTGGATGCTCGGCAAGTGCTTCGCGAAGGAAGGCTGGCACTCCGAGGCCGTCAGCGAGTTCAAGGAAGCCCTCGCCGCGCTCGACGCCACGCAGTCCGAGCGCGAGCTGGAGATCAAGTACGACCTGATGCTCTCCCTCATCGAGCTGGCCAAGCTCGAGAAGTCGGGCGCCCACGCCAAGGAAGCCGCGGAGCTCTGCAGCGCCATCGTGCGCAAGAACATCGCCTTCCGCGACGTGCGCGCGCGCCGCAAGGAAGTCGACGAACTGGTCCGAACGCTCGGATGAGGCCGCACCGGGCGATCCTGGCGATCGTCGCCGCGGCCGCCGCGGCCGCGCTCGCAGGCTGCGCCACGGTCCTGATGCCCACGCCGGTCGGCTTCGACACGGCCGGCGCCGACCCGTTCGCGCGGACCCCGGCGGCCGCGCGAACGCCGCCGGTCAAGGTGCTCTGCGCGTCGACGCGCGGCGTGACGCCCGGTGCCCCGCCCGCCCAGTACTTCACGACGAAGCGCTCCGGCGGCGTGCTGCGGCTCTGCGAACTGACGGTCGACGTCGGCGGCAGCGGAGAGGACTGGGCGTCGCTCGAGGCGATCTCCCGGCAGCCCGGCCGCACGGACGGCCCCGCCATGACGTTGCGCGGCGTGGTCGACCATGGATCGCTCTGGACGGGCCCCGAGGCGCTCGATCCGACGCCCGGGCTCGACGAGCAGGTGATGGCGCGCTTCGCGGCCGCAGTCGACGCGGCCCTCTCCCAGGGCACGTCGGGCGAGATCTACGTGTTCGTGCACGGGTTCAACACCACCGTGCCGGACAACGCCGCGCTCGCCGCCGGGCTCTTCCACTACCTCGGCCGCGACGGCGCGGTCATGACCTTCGAGTGGCCGTCGCGCGGCAGCGTGTTCGACTACGACATCGACAAGGCCGCGGCCGGCGCATCCACGCGCTACTTCCGACAGCTCATCCAGCTCCTCGCAACGCGCACGAAGGCGACGCGCATCCACGTCATCGCCCACAGCGCGGGCGCGCCCATCGCGCTGCAGGCCGTGCAGGCACTCAGCCTGCTGAACGCGCACCGCCCGGCGGCCGAAGCGCGGAAGGACCTGCGGCTCGGCAGGCTCGTGCTGGTGGCCCCCGACATGGACCTCGGCGACTTCCGCGACGCGGTCGCCGACGGGGCCACGTCGCTCCCGGAGCGCGTGAGCATCTACGTGAGCAGCCGAGACAAGGCGCTTGACATCTCCTCGGGGATCGCGGGCTTCGCGCGGCTCGGCCGCCCGCTCGACATCCTGACGCCGAGCATGGTCGAGTTCCTGGAGGACGACGCCAACGTCGACCTCGTCGACGTCTCGCGCGCCGAGGTCAAGCTCGGCTCGTGGCTCGGGCACAGCTACTTCCGCGACGACCCGTGGGCAAGCACGGACGTGCTGCTCGCGCTGGGCTGCGGCGCGCACCCGCTCGACCGCGGCCTGCAGCGCGACCCGAAGCACAACGTCTACACGTTCGGCGACTCGTATCCGGACCGGGCACGCGCGGCGGCGAAGCGGCTTCTCGAGCCCGTGCCGCCGCAGGAGGCCCCGAAGTGACCGTCCGCGCCGCCGCCGTGATCCCCGCCCGGATGGCGAGCACGCGATTCCCGGGCAAGCCGCTCGCCGACCTCACCGGCAAGCCGATGATCGTCCACGTGCTCGAGCGCGTGGCGAAGTGCCGCACCGTCGGGCGGATCGTGGTCGCCGTCGACGACGAGCGCATCGCATCGGCCGTGCACGCCGCCGGCTTCGAGGCGCGCATGACCGATCCCGCGCACCCCAACGGCACGAGCCGCGTCGCCGAGGTGGCACGCACGCTCGCGGAGGAGCTGATCGTCAACGTGCAGGGCGACGAGCCGCAGATCGAGCCTGCGCTCGTCGACCGCACGGTCGAGGCGCTCGCCGCGCGCCCGGACATGCCGATGGCGACCCTCGTGTCGCCCTTCGCGCCCGGCGAGGACCCCGCCAACCCGAACATCGTGAAGTGCGTGACCGCGGTCGACGGCCGCGCGCTCTACTTCAGCCGCAGCCTCGTGCCCTTCGACCGCGACCGCGCGCCCGGCGCCGCGGCCCCGCGCAAGCACGTGGGGCTCTACGCCTACCGGCGCGCGTTCCTCGACGTCTTCGTCGGGCTCGCTCCCACGCCCCTCGAGCGCACCGAGAGCCTCGAGCAGCTGCGCGCCCTCGAGCACGGGCACCCGATCCTCTGCGCCGAGGGCGAGGCGCACTTCACCGGGATCGACACGCCCGAGCAGTACGCCGAGTTCGTCCGCCGCATCAAGTCCGGCGCGGCCGCCGGCTGACCCCAGCTCAGCCCGCGATCCGCTTCACCCATTCCTCCGCGCGGCGACGGCGCGTCGGGTCGCGGTCGTGCGCGGCGATGGCGCGCATGCGCTCCAGGCCGTCCTTCGCCTTCAGCTCGGCCAGCGCGCTGCCGGCCGCGCGCGCCGGACCCTCCTCGGGGTCGTCGAGCGCCGCCACCAGGAACGCCACCGCCTCCGCGCGCTCGGACTCGCCGACGCGCGCGCCGATCGCGGCCATCGCGTCCATCGCCGCGGGCCGCAGGCGGTCGGGCACGCCGAGTGCGGCCAGCGCCTGCACGCGCGGCAGGTCCGATGCGTCGCCGAACTTCGCGAGGTACGCGATCGCCGCGCGCCGGATCGCGTCCGCATGGCTCGCGACCGACAGCTGCGCGCGCACCAGGTCAATGTCCCCGCGCGACTCGTGCGCGCGCAGGACGTCGATCGCCTCGGCGCGCACGGAATGGCTGCGGACGGGCGCGGCACCCTCGGGCGGCGCCAGCACCGCGCGGGCGATCGCCACCGATTCCTCCTTCGGGCATGACGCGAGCGCCGAGACGATCGCCGTCCGCACGCGCGGGTCGGCCACTTCCGACCGCGCCAGCGCCACGATCCCCGCCTGCGCCTCCGGGCTCTTCCAGCCCGCCAGCGCACGCACCGCGTCGGCGCGGAGCGTGTTCCGCAGCCGGTCGTCGCGCGCCGTCTCGAGCACCGCCGTGCGCGCCGCCGGGGTCTCGGTGCGCCCCAGCGCCTTCAGCGCCTGGCGGCGCGCGGCGATCGTGGGCGCCTCGCGCAGTGCCCCCAGCGTCCACGACTCGGGCTGCTCGACCTCCAGCACCTTCAGCGCCTCGAGCCATGGGTCGACCCACGCGGCCGAGGGCGCGGCAGGCAGCGTCGCGGTGACCGTCGCGGTGCGGTCGCGCATCTCCATCGGCACGACCACGTCGCCCGCCGGGGTGCGCACCCAGACCGGAAGCGAGATCCGCATGGCCGGCGTGCGCTCGGTGATCGGCTGCTGCTGCTCGGCGCTGGCGCGCAGCGTGCGGGTGGCCGCGTCGTAGCCGAGCGTCACCTTCACGCGAGGGGAGCCCGGCCGGTAGCACCACTGGTCGAAGAACCACTCGAGGTTCAGGCCGCTCTCGGCCTCCAGCGCGCGGCGGAAGTCGATGGTCTCGACCAGCCCCAGCGGCCGCTCGCGCATGTAGCGGCGCACGCCGGCGAAGAACACGTCGTCCCCGAGCATCCGGCGCAGCATGTGCAGGATCGAGGCGCCCTTGGGGTACGGGTTCGCCGGCCGGCGGAACGTCTCGCCCGCCGACGCATAGACCGGGCTGCACATCGGCTGCGGCGCGTCCGCCACGTCGCGCTCGGCGACCGCGGCGTTCCCCAGCACGCTGTCCCAGTAGCCGTCCGGGCCGTCGCGCTCCTCGAACCAGAGCGCGGTGCCGTAGGTGGCCCAGCCCTCGTTCAGCCAGATGTGCTCCCAGCTTCGGCAGGTGAGGTAGTCGCCTGTCCACTGGTGGCAGAGCTCGTGGCTGATCAGGCCGTCGAGATCGCCCTCGGCGAGCGCCACCGAATCCATCACCGCGGTGGGCTGCATGGTGGTGACGGTCGTGTTCTCCATGCCGCCGGCGCCGAAGTTGCGAACGATCAGCTGGTCGTAGCGCGCCCACGGGTACGGCACCCCGAAGCGGTCGGCGAACACCTGCATCATGCGGTCGGTGTTCGCATAGGTCGCCTTCGCGTCGTCGCCGCGGCCCTTCGGGGCCCAAACGGCCATCGGCACCTTGCTCAGGGGGTTCGGCAGCTCCACGCGGTCGAAGTCGCCGATCACCAGCGACACCAGGTACGGCACGTGCGACCGCTCCTGGTGCCAGTGCCAGATGCTCCGCCCGCCCTCCGTGCGCTGCCCGACCAGCGCGCCGTTGGCGCTCGCCTGCAGTCCCGCAGGCACGTCCACCACCAGTTCCGTGGGCATCCGGACGTTGGGGAAGTCGTGGATCGGGAACCAGAAGTGGTTGGTCTCGGTCTGGCCCTGCGTGTGCACCTCGGGCCCGCGTGCCGGCGCGATTCCGGAAAGCTCCGGCGTCGCGGGGCTGAAGGTCAGGCCGTCGACCGGGCGGTCGCCCGAGTAGGCGATCTCCAGCACGTGCGTGCGTGCGGCGCCGCCCGTCGCGCGCACCAGGGGCTGCGGGAAGCGGATCGAGAGCGCCGCGCCGTCGTGCGTCCACTCGACCGGCGTGCCGTCGAGCGTGATGCGCGAAACGGCCAGGCCGTCGGCCTGCAGCACGAGCGCCGGCACCGGCACGCCGATCGGCGCGATCTCCAGCCGCTGCGTGGCGTCGAAGCGGCGGTCCTCGAGCCGCTCGAAGCGCAGCGAGAGGCGCATCGCCCGGTAGTCGACGAGCGGGTCCGGCGGGAAGTTCCGGTGGTCGCGGCCGGTCGCGGCGTCGAACGCCCCGCCCCGCCCCTCGCCCGGCGGCCGGCGCTCGGCGCGCTCGAGCCGGTGCGCGAGGCATCCGCACTCCAGCTCCTCGGCCCATCCGGGAAGCGCGGGCACGGCGGCCACCGCGGCGGCAAGGAGGGCGACGAGGCGACGGGTCGGCGCGGAGGGAAGGGCCATCGGCAAAACCGTACCGCACGCGCACGCAACACGCGCGGAACCTGCGTGGAAACCGCGTCTTGTGCCGTGCCGCGGGCCCGTGCTACCGTATGCCATGCCCCTCACGGACGGACACGGCGCGCCTTCCCGCCTGCTCGACCCGAACCCCGACCCCGCCACCGCCGGCTTCCTGGCGCAGTTCGGGGCCTCCGACGAGTCCAACGAGGCCTTCAGCCCCTCGCCCCGCGGCTACCAGCCCGGGCGCACGAAGTACGTCGTCGTCATCGGCACCGTGATGAGCGGCCTCGGCAAGGGGATCTTCTCCAGCTCGCTGGCCAAGCTCCTGAAGGACAAGGGCCTGTCCGTCGCCCCCATCAAGATGGAGGGCTACCTGAACATCGACAGCGGCACGCTGAACCCCTACCGCCACGGCGAGGTGTTCGTGCTCCAGGACGGCCTGGAGACCGACATGGACCTGGGCACGTACGAGCGCGTCCTGAACCAGGACCTGAGCCGCCGCAACTTCGTCACCGCGGGCCAGATCTACACCGAGATCCTCGAGCGCGAGCGCCGAGGCGGCTACCTCGGCCGCGACGTGCAGATGATCCCGCACGTGACCGGCGCGGTGAAGATGCGCCTGCGGGAGCTGGCCATGACGGGCAACGGCGGCAAGCCCTGCGACGTGGTGTTCGTCGAGGTGGGCGGCACCGCCGGCGACTACGAGAACGGCTTCTACATCGAGGCGCTGCGCGAGCTGGCCTTCGAGGAAGGCTCGGAGAACTGCTGCTTCGTGGCGCTCACCTACATCCTGGAGCCCACCATCCTCGGCGAGCAGAAGTCGAAGGCCGCCCAGCTGGGCATCAAGCGCCTGATGGAGGCCGGCGTCCAGCCGCAGCTCATCGCCTGCCGCGCGAAGAACCCGGTCGGCGAAAAGGTGATGCAGAAGATCGCGATGTTCTCGAACGTCCCGATGCGGCGCATCTTCTCGATGCACGACCGGGCGAGCATCTACTCGATCCCCGACGCCATGCGCGAGGCGGGCCTCGACCGCGAGATCCTCTCGATCCTGGAGCTGCACGACCGCGTCAACACCGTGCAGGAGGACCGCGAGCGCGTGCGCTGGAGCGCCTTCACGCAGCGGATGCTCGCCCCGCGCACGCATACGGTGCGCCTGGGGGTGCTCGGCAAGTACGCGAGCCTCCGCGACGCCTACGCAAGCATCGACAAGGCCATCGAGCACTGCGCCACCGAGCTCGGCGCCGAGGTGCAGGTGGAGTGGCTCGACACGAGCGACGTGCAGGCGCTGGCGCGCGCGAGGGAGCTGGTCTCGCGCTTCGACGCGGTCATCGTCCCCGGCGGCTTCGGCATGCGCGGCGTGGAGGGCAAGATCCTCTGCGTGCAGGCGGCACGCCTGGAGCGCATCCCGTTCCTGGGGATCTGCCTCGGGTTCCAGGTGGCGGTGATCGAGCACGCGCGCAACGTGCTCGGGTGGAAGGACGCCCACAGCGCCGAGTTCGACCCCGCGACGCCGCGCCCGGTGATCAGCGAGCTCCCCGACCAGAAGCGCATCGAGGGCATCATGGGCGGCACCATGCGACTGGGCGCGCAGGACGTGCAGATCGAGCCAGGCACGCTTGCGAGCATGCTGTACGGCGGAAGGCCGTCGGTGCGCGAGCGCTTCCGCCACCGCTACGAGGTCGACCCCCGGATGATCGACGCGCTCACGGCCGGCGGCCTGGTCTTCAGCGGCCGGCACCCCAACCACCCGATCATGCAGGTGCTCGAGCTGCCCGTGGCCACGCACCCCTTCTTCATCGGGGCGCAGTTCCACCCCGAGCTCACGAGCCGACCGCTCGACCCGCAGCCCATGTTCATGGGCCTGATCGCCGCGGCCATCGCGCGGCGCGAGCCGGACTTCGCGGCCTCGGCGCTCGGCAAGCGCTGGGTGCGCGCCGCCAACGGCTCCGGGGCCGCCGTCGGCGCCTGAGGGCGCCTTCCCGGTTGGCGCTATCATCCGCGATCCGCCCTGCGGCGCATGCCGATGTAGCTCAGATGGTTAGAGCGAGGGATTCATAAACCCT
>VEQS01000165.1 GCA_018883105.1 Phycisphaerales bacterium | reverse complement strand
CGGCCGCGGCGCCCGCCGTCGGCGCCGCGGCCGCGGACGCCGGCACGGGCGCCGGATCGACCCGACGCACCACGTCGACGCCGAAGTCGTGCCCCACCCAGACGTCGCCGTCCACCAGCTCGATCGCGGTCACCAGGCCGCCCGCGGGCGGCTCCCAGCGCTCGACCATGCCGCCATGGCGGAACTCGACGGCCTTCGCGACCTTGTTGCCGGACTCGTCCTTCTCCCTGAGGAGCTTGGCGGTGCCCCACGAGGCCGCGCACTCTGGATCGTTGGCGCTGACCAGGTCGGTGGTCTTGTCGGTGATCTCGGGGGTGCCGCCGATCCTCCAGAGCCAGAAGCCCTCGCGCCCGCCGGCGAGGATCCGGCGGCCGTCGGTCATCGCGACCTCGAGCAGGCCCGGGGAGCGCTCGACGTTGTAGAAGGTGTCGCCGTCGCGACGCTCCTCGGCGCGGTGGCGGTACATCGCGCGCCCGAACGAGCCGGCGACCGCGTAATGGTTGGGGCGGATCTGGGCGATGTCGCGCCCGCCGCGCAGCGGGATCTCCTCTGGCTCGACGAGCTCGAGACCCTGGATCCGCCAGGTGTGGATGATGCGGTCGGTCACCGCGAACACGCGGTCGCCGAGGACGCGCACGCGCCGCACGAGCGCGGGCACGGCGCGGTGCGACGTCTCCGCGAACGCGCCGGTCATCATGCCGACCGACGCACCGTTGTTTCCCTGCAGTGCGAACACGTAGCCGCCCGGCGGCCCGACGCCGGAGGGCAGCGGCGCGAGCTGCGTGGCAGCCCCGAGGTATCTCTCGTCCTCGAGCATCAGGATGCGGCGACCCGAGGTGCACGCCGGTCCCGCCGGGGTCTGCACCACCCGCCCGGCCGGCTTGCCCTTCAGGAAGACCTTGCGGTCGGAGAGCCGCACCACCCCACCGGGGCCGGAGACCCATGTCTCGCCGCCGGCGCGCGACACGAGACGGGGCTCGATGCCCAGCTCGTCGGCGGTGACGGTCGCGCTCACGCGCGGATCGGCGTTCTCGGAGATGTCGAGCTCCACCAGCGCGGTGCGGTCGGAGACCGCCCACGCGCGGTCACCCTCGACCACGAGGTCGGTGAGTGCCCCGCCCTCGCCGAACGGGACGCCCTCGGCGCGGCCCAGCTCCCGGCCGGTGGTGACGTCGATCACCAGCAGCTCGTTGCCGAAGGTCTGCACCCAGCGCGGGCCATCGACCACCGTGACGTGGTGCGTGCCGCCCGAGTGCTGCACCACCTGCAGCTCGCGGGGGCGGCGGTCGGTGCGGTCTTCCTTGACGTACTGCGGCGTGCACGCGGCACACCAGGCCAGCGCGGCAGCGGCAAGGAGTCGTGCGGCCCATTCGCCTCGCATCGGGGGGAGGGTATCCGCATGTGATAGCGTCCGGGATCCCATGGCCACGACCCCACCGGCGGGCGCGGCAGGCGACCGCCTCGCGCAGCTCATGCGGATG
Source organism: Phycisphaerales bacterium (assembly GCA_018883105.1). GTDB lineage: Bacteria > Planctomycetota > Phycisphaerae > Phycisphaerales > SM1A02 > UBA966. Next base: position 4,032 of record VEQS01000165.1, on the reverse strand, counting down.
GCGGACGCCGAGCCCGGCGACCCGTTCTTCCCCTACGGCATCGCACAGGAGCACGCGCGCGCGGGTCGCCACGACGACGCGATCGCGTGGTACGACCGCACCGTCGCGGTGGACCCGGCCTACTGCTACGCATACTTCCACAAGGCGCGGTCGCTCGAGGAGCTCGGCCGCATCGACGAGGCGTGCGCGGCGCTGCGCGCGGGCATCGAGCGCGCGCGGACGGCCGGCGACCGGCATGCCCTGTCCGAGCTCTCTGGCTTCCTCGACCAGCTCACCTGACGCGCGATGGCACGGCGAGGCACCAAGGCGCGGACGATCGACGCGGTGCGCGCCCTCGGGGGCGACCCGATGACGGTGGAGGTGCGCGTGGGGGGCACGACGGTGGCATCGATGCCGAGGCCGCGCGCGGAGGCGCTGGGGCTCTCCGAAGGCATGAAGTGGACGCCCGCGCTGGCGGCCCGGGTCGACCGCGCGTGCGCCGAGACATTGGCGCGCGAGGCGGGGCTTGCGTTCCTGGCGCGCAAGGCGTGGAGCGCCAGGGGGCTCGAGGCGCGCCTGGTGCGCGCCGGGCACGAGCCGCGCGCGGCACGCGACGCCGTCGCCGCGATGGTGGCCGACGGATGGCTCGACGACCGCGCGTTTGCCGAGGCGCGCGTCGAGCAGCTCTCGCGCCGCGGCGCGATGTCCCGCGACGCGCTCGCCGAGACGCTCGAGGCCGACGGCGTGGGCGAGGCGGTCGCCGCCGACGCCGCACGCGCGGGCGCCGGCACCGCGGCCGACCTGCGCGCCGAGGCGCGGGCGGCGAAGCGCGCCGGCGAGCGCGCCTCGCGCGTCGCGGGACGCTTCGCGCGTCGCGGCTTCGACGCGGATAGCATCCGCGACGCGCTCGAACGCGCGGGATACGAGCTCGACGGATGACCAGCGCCACCACCGCCTTCCATTGCATCGCGGTCGCCGCGGCCCTCGCCGCCGGTGCGTGCCGCAACCCGTCGGCCACGATCGTCGGTGCGGGCGAAGCGCCGATCCCGGACATCGCCGACCCTCGCGCGCAGGAACTCGGGCGACAGGGCGAGGCCGTGACGCTCGATGGGGCGCCGGTCGCGCGGATGCCGGCGCGGGAGACCACGTCGCTCGACCGCTCCGGCTGGCAGGCCGTCACCGTCGACCAGCCGCGCGGACAGGTCGAGGTGCAGCCCACCTACTACAAGCGCTTCGACGGCAGCCCCGACGATCCACGGGCGCGCGGCGACTACCCGACCATCGCGACCGCCCTCCGCACGGGCGGCGGACGGCCGACCGCGGTGCAGGACGGGTTCGCGTCCCCGGCCTCCGGCATCCTCTGGCTGGTGGCGGTGCCCGGGCAGATCATCGTGCTGCCGCCCTGGACCATCGAGCGCCAGCCGACGAACGATGGCGTGCAGTGGCTGCCGCCGGCCGCCGCGCCCGTGCCCGCGGCCCCCTGACCCATGCAGCCGCTTGACGCCCGAGGGCTTCCCGCCGGCTACCCGTTCAACCCGGACTGGGAGGTGACGCCGCGCGAGTTCCGCGCCCGGCGCGAGTCCGGCGAACCGGTCGTCCTCGTCGACTGCCGAACCGCCGCCGAGCGCGCGACCGCGTCGATCGACGGCTCGGTGCACGTGCCGATGCACGAGCTCTCGGCGCACCTCGACGCGCTGCGAGAACACGAGGCGGTTCCCGTCGTCGTGCACTGCCACCACGGCGCGCGCAGCCTGCAGGTGACCGCCGCGCTGCGGCAGGCCGGCTTCGAGGACGTGCGCAGCATGGCGGGGGGCATCCACCTGTGGTCCCTCGACATCGATCCCTCGGTCCCGGTCTACTGACCCCGTGCTCCGCACGCGACTGATCACCGGCACCCTGCTCGTGGCCGCGCTCGTGGCGCTCCTGTGGGCGGACGGCGCGGCCGGCCGGGCGGTTGATGCGGAGGGTGCCCTCGCGCGCGCGCTCGGCGGGACGGACGGCGTGGTGATCGTGCCGTTTGCGCTCTGCCTCCTGGCGCCGCTCCTCGGCATCGAGCTCGCACGGCTCCTGCGCGGGGCGGGGGTCGACGCACCGACGTGGCTCACGGTCCTGGCGGCGCTGGCGGGCGCGGCATCGGTGCGCGCCGCGCCGGCACTCGGCCCCGGCACCGCGGCCGCCACGGTGGCGATTGCCGCGTGGGCCACGCTCTCGGCGGCGCTCGTCGTCCACAGCCGCGGGCAGCGGATCGCCGGCGTCGCGGCCGCCACGGGCGGCACGCTCCTCGCCTTCGTGTACGTCGGGATGATGGTGGGGACGTGGCTCCTCGTGCGCTGCGACGTGGGACCGTGGGTGATGGCCGGCGCCGTGCTCACCGTGAAGGCGAGCGACATCGGCGCCTACGCCGCCGGCATGAGCTTCGGTCGCCACAAGATGATCCCGTGGCTCAGCCCGGCGAAGAGCTGGGAAGGCCTCGCGGGCGGCATCGCGCTCGCCGCGGCGGTCGGCGGCGCGATGGCCTGGTGGAGCGCGGGCCTCCCCGATCCGCGCGACCATGTGCCCGTCGCGCTCGGCGCGGCGACCGGCGCGGTGCTTGGTCTCGTCGGGCCGTTCGGCGACCTGGTCGAGAGCCTGCTCAAGCGCGGCGCGGGGGTGAAGGACTCGGGAAGCGTCCTGCCCGGGATGGGCGGGGTGTTCGACGTCCTCGACAGCCCGCTGATGGCCGGTCCGGTCGTGTGGCTGGCGCTGCAGGTTCGCTGAGGGACGGGGCCGGGTAGGCTTGCCGATCCGCGCCCCGCGCGGACCCACCACACCATGACCCTGATCTCCAGCCTCCGCGCGCTCCATCTCGTCGACAGCCAGGTCCGCGGGATCCGCAACCGATTCGACGGCGCCGAGCGCGACCTGAAGCGCCACCAGCAGCAGCTCGACACGCTGCTCGCGCGGCGCAAGGACCACGAGGCGCAGTCCCGGCAGCTGCAGGCGGCGGTGGCGAACCTCGAGCTCGAGGACAAGACGTTCAAGGACCGGCTCGAGCACCTGCGCGCCGAGCTCAACAGCTCGAGCAACCCGCGCCAGTACAACGCGCTGCGCGACGAGCTGAAGGTGATCGAGGGCAAGCGCGACGCGCTCGCCGAGCGGATCCTGGCGCAGATGGAGAACATCGAGAAGCTGAAGGCGGAGATGGGTGCGGGCGACGCCCCCATCGCCGACCGCACGAAGCTCCGCGACCTGGCGAAGGCCGCGCTGGACGAGGCGAAGTCGGAGCTCGGAGAACGGCTCTCGGAGCTCGAGGCGCAGCGCGGGCGCGCCGCATCGAACCTGAAGCAGGAGGTGCTCGAGGCCTTCGAGGAGGCCGCCGACCAGAACGACGGCGAGGCGCTCGCGGAAGTGACCGTGGTGAGCGTGCGCCACCGAGAGTTCGCCTGCGGCGGGTGCAACGCCGAGCTGCCGCTGGACGCGTTCAGCCGCGTCTCGGCGCAGAACGACGCGCTGGTGACCTGCATGAACTGCGGCCGGATCCTGTACATGGACGTGGTGCCCGAGCGTCCGGGCGCGAAGAAGACCAAGGCAGAGAAGCGGGACGAGGCCCTCGAAGCCGAGGGGATGTGATGCACCCGAACGGACCCGGGCCGCACGCCGCGCATGACGCGCAGCTGGAGCGGCTCCGATCGATGTGGAAGGATGCGCTCGACCAGGCCCGCATGGCGGGACCGGGCTCGATCGCCTTCGCGAGACTGGCCGACCTGGCCGCCGCGTGCGCGGGCGCGTGGATCCGTGCCGACCGCCGCGACGAGGCCCGGGCGGTGGCGGGCGATGCGCTGGCCGTCATGCGCGACGCATGCCGCGCCGAGCGCGATGACCTGGCACGCCACCTCGCGTTCGGCCGGGTGCTTGAGCTGACCGCCGCGGTCGAGGGCGGCGCCGGCGATGCGCGCGGCTCGTTCGACTGCCTGCGCGCGGCCATCTCGGTGGTCGGGCGCTTCGCCCCCGCCATGCGCGAACGAACGACCGACCCGCTGGCGCGCATCGCGATCGCGTCCGGCCTGCTGCGGC
>VEQS01000164.1 GCA_018883105.1 Phycisphaerales bacterium | reverse complement strand
CCGCGATGCACTGCGATGCGCTGGTCGGAACGGTGCCGGCCGAGGGCGAGAAGCCCTGGCTCGTCGGCCTTCCCGAGGCTGGTCTCTGCATCTGCCCGGGCTGGGGCGGCACGCAGATGTTGCCGGCGCGCATCGACCCGAAGGTGGCGATGGTTGCGACGGCATCCGGCGCGCCATGGAAGTGCACCGACGTGCCGGCGGGGCTGTTTGACGTGATGCTGCCCGCGGGCAGTGCGCAGCCGGCCCTCATCGATGCCGCGAAGAACGGGATCCATGCCGAGCGCGCGGCGACCGGAAGCGGCGGGTCGGGGGTCTTCGCGCCCACAAGCACACCGCGCCGGACGATCGGTCCCGCCGACGCCGCACGCATGGAGCCCGCGCTCCTGGCCGCGCGCGGCGAGCTGCCGCCGAGTGAGCACGCGGATGCCTGCTTCCACTGCGTGCACATGGGACTGACGAACGGCTGGGACGCGGCCGTGGGCGCGGAGCGCGCGCACCTCGTGCGCCTGCGGCACACCGCACCGGCACGTGCAAAGCTCGCGGCGTTCCTGAACAAGGCGTGAGCAACCCACCATGAATTCCCATCTTGCCGTGTTTGCGTCGCTCGGGGCCGTCATCGTCCTGAGCCCCGAGATCCTGCTCCTTGGCCTGCTCGCCGCGTCGGATCGCCGCGTTCCCCGCGGCGCGGCGGCGGCCTTCGCGGTCGGCGCCGCGGTCGGCATCGGCATCTGGTTCGTGATCGGGACGATGATGGCACCCTCGAGTGCCTCCGAGTCCGGACACCACGGCTGGACCGCGTTCTGGATCCGCGCCGCGATCGCCACGACGCTGATCGTGATCGGCGGCGTGCGTGCGGTGAACGCGATCCGCCAGACGCCCATCGAGGACGAGGCCAAGGTCGCCCAGGAAGGCAAGAAGCCCCACGGCATCCACGCGCTGCTCTCCAAGGTGCTGACGACGGACGGCTTGCCGGTGCCGCGACGTTTCTTCCGCTCGTTCCTGATGGGCGTGTTCGCCAGCGGCCACAGCCCGAAGATCTTTCCGGTGGCGATGGCCGCCGGTCACCAGGCGATGCAGATCGAGCCGCCGATCGACCGGCTGCCGGCGGTCGCGGCGTTCGCCGGGTTCGCGGTGCTGCCTGGCCTGGTTCCGCTCGCGGTCGAGATCTTCCGGCCCGGCGCCTCGGCTGGCCTGCGCGACTCCTGCGAGCGCTTCATGAAGCGCAACTCGCGGATGATCATCGCGGTGCTCCTGCTCTCGGTCGGCGCGTTCGTCGCCTACGAGGCGTGGAAAGACATGCCTGGGCACGACGCGGCGGGCGCCGAGGTGGCGCCCGCCGCGGGTGGTGCGTCCGGAAGCGCGAAGTGAGCGGCGAGGGGGTCGTCAGTTGGGGCAGGGGCCCCAGAAGGACAGCAGCAGGCCAAGGTCGATGCCGTCGACGGCCCCGTCACGGTTGATGTCGGAGACGGTCTGGGGCTGTGCCGGTCCCCACTGCGAGAGCAGGATTCCCAGGTCCGCGCCGTTGATGTTTGAGTCGCGAAACAGATCCGTGTTGGCGCACGTCAGGACCTCGCAGGGGTCCGGTACGCCGTTGCCGTTCGTGTCGGGCAGCTGTTCTTGCAGGATCTGTCCGTAGTCGACGATGCCGTCGCCGTTGCAGTCGTCGGACCATTCAACGACAGAGACCAACGGGCCTTCACCACGATCATTCCAGAGGCCTCCCGGGTAGCACTCCATCCAGTGTTCGTTGCCGAGAGAATCGCTTGGCTCGCTCCAATTCCAATTGGTGTAGTCCCACGGCTCTCCAGTCACCCATTGCCATCCGCATCCGGGTTCACATGCGTCAGGCTGCTGGAAGCCACCGGTCCAGAAGAGGTCGCTCTGAATCCCGATCGCTTGATTGAGGAACGTGTACTCGTCGGAACTTCGAATTGAGACGAGGTGTCCTCCTCGTTGTGTCGCGCGTGACTGCGCTTCGGGCCAGTCAACTGCCAGACCCTCACGCTGATACCAATGCCCGTTCCCTCCATCCTCCACCCGCCACTGCACCGCCTGCGCATGGCTCGCGTCACCGATCGCCAGCGCGGCGCCGAGGGCCGCGACGCCCATGATCTGCTTCTGCATCGAACGGGTCTCCGAAGTCTTGAGGCTGGCCCCTGGATCGCCTGGCTCGGCACGCGCCGCCGGACGGGGACTCCTGGGGACTGAGCCGCGAGGCACCAGGCCGTTCGGTGGCGGTTGTCCCGATTCTGGTCCGCCGGCGACCAGAAGCCCGGAGGCGACGAGCAGCAATGTGACGCTTGCGCCGGCTCGGCCAACCACCGCCGAAATGTGCGCAAGATCATGCCGCGCAGGTACTTCAGTCGGCGCCACACCCATTCCGCCCGGCTCGCGAGAGGATCCATCGATCGCTCCCGGTCGGCTTTGCCCCTCCGCGCCGATCCTCAGAATCTCGGCCGCGTGTCCAGCGGTCAGCCGCGGACGTCTGCCCCGTGACGATGGCATCCCTGGTTCATCCACTGCCGTCAACAAGCCCGACACACGCTTCACGTTCGCACCGACTTCGTCCGATTCATCGAAGTGATCCGATTGTCGGCGGCCCGCCGGGCACGATCGCGCATCATCCACGCTCGACGATCCGCAGCACCTCCGCAAGTGCCGCATCCAGCCCCGACTCGGGCACGCCTTCCTCGCGCAGGATGTCGCGCACGGCGCCCCGCACCGCGCCTGCCACCCGCCGCACGGCATTGAAGCACTCGTTGCGCTCGAGCTTGAGCGCGCGCGCGACCTGCTCGTACGGCAAACCGTCGATCACGTGCATGCGCAGGATCGCGTCGTCATGCTCGCGGCCGCGTTCGACCAGTTCAAGCTGCACGCGCGCATAGGCATCGTTGACGACGGCGAGTGCCCAAGATCGATCGAAGGCGTCTGCGGCTTCGTGTTCGCCGGCGGCGGTCGACGCAAGCATCTCGTCGCCGCCGGCAGCGTGCCGTTCACGATCCCGCGCCGCATCGCGCCGCACGCCGCGGCAGTGGAAGCTCATGGCGTTCATCAGCCAGCGCCGCAGGGGCATGCCGCTCGACTTCCACCGCCGGAAGAAGGATGGATCCGCCATCGGACCCGCGTAGAAGCCGGACACAAGCTCGTCGCGCTCGCCCGCCGAGCGAAGCCCGTTCGCCGAGACGTACGCGCCGAGCGCGTCCGTGTACCGCTCCATCACGTGGCGGCGGAGCGCATCGCGCGCGGCGGAGGCCCGGGCGGGCGACGCGGGCGCGCTCGTGGCCGCGCCCGCGCCCTCCGCATCGTCGATGATCGTGAGCTGCGCCTCGATCCAGGTGGCGTGGGTGGTCGGGAAGCGGTCGAGGTGCATGGTGGAGGAAAGCGGCCGACCGCTCAGTGCGGCGAATCACCGTACTGTCGTTCCGCCGTTCCGATCCACTCGAGGAATCTCGTCCGTAGGGATTCCGGCAGCCGGTCGGCCATGGCGCGATCGATCGCCCCGGCTCGCCACAGGTCGGCGACATGGGTCTGGTCATGCACTCTCTGCGCGATGAGCTTCATGGTCAGCAGGCGTTCCAGCTCACTCCGGGCCCATGGGAATGCCGCGTCACGCACGCCCGGGCCAAGGTCGGGCACGGACTCGCGCTCCCAGCGCGAGCCGGGCTCGCCGGCGAACACCACGTGCACCGCATGCTTGGGGGTGCCGTCCGGGCCGTCGAGGAACATCGAGACACCGTTCACCTCCACGAAGCAGAACCCATGCGGCGTCACCGCCGCAGTGACGGCGGGCAGGTCGGCGCGGCGAAGGCACACGTCGACGTCCTTGGTGTTGCGGACGTAGTCCGGATTGCTCGCCGTCACCCACGCCATGACCGCCATCCCGCCGCAGATCGCATAGGGGATGCCGGCGTCGTCCAGTGCACGCGTGAATCGCTCGGCCCTGCTGAAGAGGAGCTGCTGCATGTAGCCCGCCGCAAGAATGCCGGGCAGGCTGCTCCACGTCGCGTGGTCGAACCGCATGCCCGTAGGGTACGGGCGTCGATCATCGCGGCGGAATTCCCAGGAAGCGCGATCGCGGCCGTTTTTCGGCCGATACCTGTCAGTTTGGGCACGGCCCCCACGCGGCGAGCAGCTGGCCGAGGTCGCTGCCGTCGACCGCGCCGTCGCGGTTGAAGTCGGTCACCGTGTACTGCGTCACCTCGCCCCACTGGCCGAGCAACACGCCCAGGTCGATGCCGTTGACGGTGTTGTCGCGGAAGACGTCGCAGGTGCACTCGCAGGCGTCGGGGACGCCGTTGGCGTCCGCGTCGGCGAGCTGGCCGGAGAGGATCTGGCCGTAGTCGACGATGCCGTCGTTGTTGCAGTCGGCGGACCATTCGATGATTGACGGCGCGCCACCTTGTCCAGTGGAGTCATCCCATCGTCCATTGGTTGGCCCGCTCGCGTAGAGGAAGTTCGCGCCGCTCTGATTGTTCGGCTCTCCCGAGTTCCAGAATGTGTACGTCCAGGGGGTTCCGTCCGACCATCGCCATCCGCCCGCCGGCTCCGCGTAGTCGGGAGCCGTTGGGTCTTGGTAGCCACCCAGCCACGTGCAGCCCGGGCAGCCTGGAATTCCCGATCCGACGGGGATCATTGCCATCCAAAATGCACGTTCCGTGGCACTTGCGAGGCTCGCAAGATCTCCACCACGCGCCACGGCGTTGGCGCGCGCAGCTTGCCAATCCACCAAGCTCGGTTCGAACTCGTACCAGTGCCCATTGCCTCCATCCTCAAGTCGCCACTGGACAGGCTGCTGAGCGTTCGCAGTGGTGGTCGCCGCTGTCACTGCAGCAACTGCGATCGGGCGCCGGATCTTGCTCTTCATCGTGAGGGCTCCTTGAGGATCAACCGGGGCAACTGTTCCGGTGTTCTTCAGCGATCCGACGCGTAACGACCCATGCCCCGGATTGCCCGCGATTTGAAGAAGAACCGTGATTCCCGCCACAATCGCCGCCAGCGCCAGCATTCTTGGCACAAATGGCCAGAGTTGAGTCGCCGGATGTGGCAGTCGGCTTGCGCGCTGCCGGGTATGCAACTCTCCGGCCGCTTCTACGTTCCAGGCAGGGGCAGCGTCGTCCGCACCCTCTTCCTCCAGGCTTCTATGTTCGTCCTCCCCCAACGCCATCGCCACCCGCCTCGCCGCCTCTCGGTCGATGTCCTGGATCGTCGACATGTCCGCCGACAGCCATCCGTGCGGCCGCGCGCCATGCTCGCCATTCGTCCCCGGACCGTCCTGCATGCATCACTCCCGCTTCAGGACGGCGATGATCTCCCGCAGCGCCGCCTCCACCTCGCCCGGCGCCACGCCGTCGTCGCGCACCACCTCCCGCATCGCCTCGCGCACCCGACGGCCCACGCGCCGCACCGCGTTCGCGCACTGCTGCCTTGACCACCCGAGGTCTGCGGCGATCGGCTCGTACGGCACGCCGTCGATCACGTGCCGCCGGAACACCTCGAGCTCGTCGAGCCGGCCCGCGCCGTCGAGGTCCGCATGCACCCGCG
>VEQS01000023.1 GCA_018883105.1 Phycisphaerales bacterium | reverse complement strand
CCTCGGTGTCGGACAGCGCCGCGCTCTGCAGCGCCAGCCGCACCGCGGGCGACAGCTCGACCGATGCGGGTACCGCCTGGGCGTGTGCACGCGCGGCTCCACACACCAATGCCAGGGCCATGAGAGAACGCGCCAGCGCGTGCACGGACACCATCACGGAGCGCGCTCCGGCGCGGGCGGCGGCAGCGGTCGCTCATCGACGCGCCAACCCGCGGTCACGCCCTCCGCCAGCGCCAGCAGCGACCGCTGGGCGTCGTCGAGCCCACCGTTGACCACCGGGTCGCGCAGCAGCACCAGCGTGCGCCCGTTGCGGCGACGCGCGTCGACGGCCCGTGGCACGAACGTTGCCGCGTCGTACCACACCGTGGCGTCCATCAGGTCGCGGTCGGCCATGCCCGGGCGTGGCACCAGCCTCAGCCCGACGACCCTGGCGTTTGCCGCGACAACCGCCTTCGGCGGCGCGTCACCGGAGACCGTCGGCTCGAACCGCGCACGCACGTCCGCCGCGCGCTGGCCGATCGGAAGCGGCACCGGGCCCTCGCCCGGCTTCAGCGGGTCATACGGCTCGCCTGGCCGCGCCAGCTGCCGGCGGATCAACGTTCGTTCGCGGAAATCGGCCTCCGTCAGCCAGCCGTCGGCATACAGGTAGCGCACGGGCCGGTCGTCCACGCGCCCGGTGCCGTCGATGAACTTCTCCAGGATCACGGCGAAGGCCCGCGACGTGGGCACGCCCTCCTGCTGCGAGAGCACCACCTTGCCGAGTCGCCGTTCCGTGTCGCCCGTGATGTCGTCGGTGGTCTCGACGGTGACCGCGGCGCGGAAGTCGCGCAGGGTGGCAGCCACGCGCTCCACGGACGCGAGCAGCGCGTCCACGTCGCCGGAGGTCGCGGCAGGGGCGGCCGAAGCTGCCGGCAGAGACGGCGTTGCCGCCGGAACCGCCGGTACCTGCGCGCACGCCGCCAGCACCGCCATCGACGCAATCGCGAGTCCGAGCGCCATGCCCGAACGATACGCGGCCCGCGCGCGCACCCTCACGAAATCGCGACGTGCTCGACGATGTCGAGCCCGAAACCGTGCAGCCCGGGCATCGGCTTCGGATGGTTGGTGAGGAGCCGCAGCCGCGACAGCCCCAGGTCGCGCAGGATCTGCCCGCCGACCCCGAAGAGCCGCGCGTCCATCGGCTGCGACGCCGACCCCACGCCGTCCACCCGCGTCAGGTCGGGGGCGTTGATGTCGTCGCGGCCCGGCCGGCGGATGCGTGCCAAGCGCCCCGGCAGGTCGTCGCCGGACCCCTCGGTGCGCAGGTAGACGAGCGCGCCGGCACCGTCGCGCGCGATCGCCCGCAGGCTTGCCCGCACGGTGTCCTGGCCACTGGCGTCGCCCGCGGCCCACGCCACGCCGAAGACGTCGGTCAGGATCTCGCGCCGCTGCATGCGCACCAGGACGGGTTCCGCATGCTGCACCACGCGGCCGGCGGCATCCAGCGCGCCGATGCCGCCCATCGTCAGCGCCAGGTGCGGCAGCGCATCGATCTCGCTCTCCCACGAGTAGATCGTGAACGTCCCCTCCGGCGTGCGCACCTCGGACCCGCACGTGGGCTCCATGCGCCGCACCAGGCCCTCGCGATCAAGGCGATGCCGGATGATCTGCTCGACGCTGCACATCCGCAGCCCGTGCTCGGCGCAGAGCCGCTCGAGGTCGGGCACGCGCGCCATCTCGCCGTCCGGGCGGACGATCTCGATGATGGCCGCCGCAGGCCGCAGCCCGGCCAGGCGGCAGAGGTCCACGCTTCCCTCGGTCTGGCCGGTGCGGACCAGCACGCCGCCGTCGCGGGCGCGCAACGGATTGATGTGCCCGGGGCGCACGAAGTCGTCGGCACGGATCGACGGGTCGATCAGCATCTGGATGGTGCGCGCGCGGTCCTTGGCGCTGATCCCGGTGCCGACGCCGTGCCGCGGATGGCCATCGACGCTGACGGTGAACGGGGTGCCGCGGACGCTCGTGTTCGCGGCCACCTGCGCGTGCAGGTCAAGACGGTCGCACGTGGCCGCGTCGAGGCTGACGCAGAGGTACCCGCCGCCGACGCGCGTGAGGAAGTTCACCATCTCAGGGGTGACGAACTCGGCCGCCACCACGAAGTCGCCCTCGTTCTCGCGGTCCTCGTCGTCGACGAGCACCACCACCTTGCCGGCGCGCAGGTCGTCGAGGATGTCCGGGATGGGGCTCAGGGGCATGGCGAGGCGAAAAGTCTAGGCGAGGCCGAAACGCCCTACGATTCCTGCCTTCCATGCACGGCACCGACTCCCTCAAGGCCTCGCGCGAAGCGCTCCTCTTCGAGCTCACGCAGATCCCCACCGCCGCCGGCCACGAGGATCGGGTGATCGCCTTCATCGACGCCTGGATCGCCGCACGCGCCGACCGCGTGCACGCCGAGCGCGATGACGTCGGCAACATCCTCGTCTGGCAGAAGCGGCGGCCCGCCGGCATCGCACCGCTGCTCTTCACTGCCCACCTCGATCACCCCGCCTTCGTGGTCACCGGCGTGGCCGGCGACGGCACCGTGGCCCTTGAGTTCCGGGGCGGCGTCAACGATCCGTACTTCGAGGGCGCCGCGATCGAGCTTGTCGGGCCAGCCATGTCCCGCGCGCGTGCCACCATCACGACGCTCGACGCCGCCGCGAAGCCATTCAAGACCGTGACGGCCCGGATCGATGCCGCCGAGATCCCGGCGTGGGTCGCCGCCGGCATCATCGCCCGCTGGCACTTTCCCCGTGCCGAGGCGATCGACGGCTGCATCCACACCGACGCCTGCGACGACCTGGCCGCCGCCGCCGCCGCGCTTGCCGCGTTCGACGAACTGCTTGACGCACCCGTCTGCGGCCATGTCGGACTGCTCTTCACCGTCGCCGAGGAAGTCGGCTTCCTGGGCACGATCCACGCAGCCCGGCACGGCTTCGTAACGAAGGACGCGCGACTCCTCTGCCTGGAGAACTCCCGCAGCTTCCCGCACGACTCCCCGATCGGCGCCGGCGCCATCCTGCGCGTCGGCGACCGGATCAGCGTCTTCACGCCCGAGCTCACCAACCGCCTCGCCGAGCTCTACGGCGATGCCGCGAAGAAGGACCCCGCGTTCCGCTGGCAGCGCAAGCTGATGCCCGGCGGCGCGTGCGAGGCGACGGCGTTCGCGAGCTACGGCTACCGCTCGACCTGCCTGTGCCTGCCGCTCGGCAACTACCACAACATGGCGGACATCGACGGCGTGGCCGCAGGCGCGCGCCCCGCGCGCATGGCGCGGGAATTCGTCAGCCTCGCCGACTTCCATTCGCTGGTCGAGATGCTGCACCTGGCGGCGCGCGGCCTCGATGACTCGCCGGCGGAGACCACGGAACAGCTCATGGAACGGCTCTACGCCGAGCGCCGGACGGTGCTCGAGCGTCGCCGCGCGCCGAAGGCCTGATCAGGCCTTCGCGCCGTGGTCCTGGATGTGCTTCTGCAGGAAGGCCTTGGCGAAGCGCCAGTCCTTCTCGGCCGCCGCCACGGTTCCGCCGACGATCGACGCCACCGCGGTCATCGGCAGCGACCCGAAGATGCGCAGTTCCGCGACGCGCGCCGCGCGGTCGTCACGCTCCGAGAGCGCTTCGAGCGCGCTCTCCAAGGCGAGCGTCAGCTCCGGCGAGGCGCCTTGGAACTCGGCCAGGTCGCTGTCCTTCGTGGACTTGGAGGCAGTCGCAGCCGCAGCCTCGCGCTTGCGCGCCTCGGCCTGCTCGGCCATGCGCTTCTTCTCCTCCATGCGCTTCTTCGCGCGCTCGGCGAAGACCTGGCGCAGGATGACGGACGCGGTGGCGCGGAAGTCATCCTCGTCCTTGAAGTCCTCGGGCTTGTGGTTGGCGAGTCGGATGAATGCCTCGCTCACGATGACCGTGGGCTGAAGCGTCACCTCGGGCGGGTGCGTCTTCATGTACAGCGCGCTCAGCAAGCGCAGCTCCCCCATGATCTCGTCGAAGAGGTCCGAAATCGACTTGTCGTCGGCAGGAACACCTTCAGGCGTCGTCATGCGCGAATCGTACCCCGGGGAGGGCGAAGCCAACCCCCCATATCCTGCCCGGAATGCCCTCCGCCGCGCCGTCCGAGCACCGACCCGCGACCGACCCGGCCGCCGCCCTCGGCCAAGCGTTCCGCGCTTCCATCGCCGCGCGGACGGGACTACCGGACACGGCGTGCGATCCGCAGATCCGGCCCTCCGGGAACCCGCAGTTCGGCGACTTCCAGGCGAACTTCGCCATGGCCCTCGCGAAGCAGCTCGGCACCAATCCGCGCCAGCTGGCGACGGACGTGCTGGCCGCCACCGACCTCTCCGGCCTGGCCGACCGCGCCGAGGTCGCGGGCCCCGGCTTCATCAACATCCACCTGTCCGGCTCCGCCCTCGCCGCCGCGCTCGACGCGATGGACACGTCGGCACTCGGCGTCGTGCCCCAAGTCGCCACGCATGCCGTGACCATCGACCTGTGCGGCGTCAACGTCGCCAAGCAGATGCACGTTGGCCACCTGCGCGCCACCATCATCGGCGACACGCTGGCGCGGGTGCATGAGCGCCTCGGGCGAAAGGTCTGGCGCGAGAATCACCTCGGCGACTGGGGCCTGCCGATCGCCATGACCCTTGCCGCGCTCCGCCGCGCGGGCACCGACCTCGGCTCACTCACCCTCGAGCACCTGAACGCCGCGTACCGCGCCGCGCAGCTCGAAGGCCGCGACGATGCGGCCGGACTGGTGGCCGCGCGAGGCACGCACGCCGGCCCCCACCGGATCGCGGAACTCGAAGCCCAGAACGCGGGCGCCGCCATGGCCCAGGAAGATGCGCGCACCACGCTGGTGCGGCTGCAGTCGGGCGACGCCGAGCTGGTCGCCGCCTGGCGGCGCCTCATCGAGTGCACGATGCGCGAGGTGTTCGAGACCGCCGAGACCCTCGGCGTCCACCTCACCGCCGAGCACAGCCGGGGCGAGAGCTACTTCCGCGAGGAACTCGGCCCGACCGTCGAGGCGTTCGTGAAGGCTGGCCTGGGCGTCGAGGACGACGGCGCAATCGTGGTGCGCTATGCGGACCGCGAGCGGCCGATGCTCATCCGCAAGCGCGACGGCGGGTTCCTCTACGCCACCACCGATCTGGCCGCGTGCCGCTTCCGAGTGCAGGCCCTGAAGAGCGACCGCGTGGTCTACGTGGTCGACGCGCGCCAGCGCGACCACTTCAAGGACGTGTTCGATGCGGTGCGCATGATCGGCTGGCACCGCCTGCCGGACGGCACGGAGGCGCAGCTGGTGCACCTTCCCTTCGGCTCGGTGCTTGGTGCGGACAAGAAGCCGCTCAAGACGCGCAGCGGCGAGAACTTCACGCTGAAGGCGCTGCTCGAAGAGGCCATCGAGCGCGGCACGCGCGAGGTGCGCGCCCGCAGCGCCAACCCGGACGCCCCGACCGCCGGCATGTCGGACGCCGACCTGGCCGCGATCGGCCGCGCGGTGGGAATCGCGGCCGTCAAGTACGCCGACCTCGGCACCGACGTCACGCGCGACTACGTCTTCGACCTCGACCGGATGGTGAGCTTCGAGGGCGACACCGGCCCCTACCTGCAGTACGCCCACGCGCGCATCGCGGGCATCCTGGGGAAGGCGCTCGACGCCGCGGCACACGCCCGGCCGCGGCCTCGCATCGTGGTGAACGAACCCGCCGAGCGACAGCTGGCCCTCGCCCTCCTCCGCTACCCACAGGTGGTGTGCGACGTGGCCGAGCACCTGGAGCCCAGCCGCCTCTGCGCCTACCTCCACGGCCTGGCCACCACCTTCAACGGCTTCTACCAGCACTGCCCCGTGCTGCGCTGCGAGGACGCCGAGGTGCGCGCGAGCCGCCTGCGGCTCTGCGCGATCTCGAAGCACGTGCTGAAGGACGGGCTGGGTCTCCTCGGAATCACGGCGCCGGAGCGGATGTAGGCGCAGGCGGCGCTATCGCCGGATCGGGCTGTATTCGACCCCCGCCTCGCGCATCACGGCACATGCCTTCGCGAACGACTCCATCCAGTGGGCGTCGGCCTCGCCGCCGGCCTCCCACGTCACCACGCGCACGATGCCGGCCTGCACGATGGCCAGCGTGCACTGCACGCAGGGGCTGAAGCTCGTGTAGATCGTGGCGCCCACGGGACTGACGCCGTTGCGGGCGCACTGGATGATGGCGTTCAGTTCCGCGTGGCACACCAGGTCGTACTTCACCGGCCGCTCCAGGCGTTCCGGGCGGTCCTCCACCCCGCGGGGCAGCCCGTTGAAGCCGGTCGCCACCACCTGTCGCGCGGGGCTCACGATCACCGCGCCCACGCCGCGGCTCGGGTCCTTCGACCACGTGGCGATCAACGAGGCAAGCTCCAGGAAGCGGAGGTCCCACTTCTGCGAATTCGCGGGCTGGCTCACTTCGAATCCTCCTGCCGCTCGCGGCGGCGCTTCTCGCGCTCGAACTCGCGCTTGAACCGCTCCATGTCGCGGAAGCGCAGGAGCGGCATCACCTTCTCGACCGCGCGCAGCAGGTCCGTGCGCTGCACGACGACGGCGCGAAGTTCCATCATCGGGCCGAGGGGGCGGCCGAGGGGCTGCAACCGCACCGTGATGGTGCCGCCCTCCATCGCCACCGACTCGCCGACGCGAACGCGCGCGAAGTCCTGCATGCCCCTCGGCACCGGCACGGTCATCAGGTCGTTGCCGAAGAAGACGTCGACCTTGCCGCCGGCCATGCCCTTGACGTCGAGCGACACGTCGTAGCGGCCCATCGACGGGATCTCGATCCGCCAGAACGCCACGTCGTCGACATCGGCCCAGCCGCCGATCGCCGCGGGCGTCGCGGGGGCTTCGCCGGCAAGCACGACCGCCGTCGGACCCATGACGCGCGCGGCACCCGGCTCAAGGCGCGCGAATCCATCCGCCCCGAACCGTGCCGCCGCCACCCCGCCCGCCGGGTCCTCGTCCGACAGCACGTCCCCCGCCGCCACGCGCTCGAGCATGGCGCGCACCGACGCCGCCACGCGCGCCGACGGCAGCGCATAGGTCTTCATGCGGTCGGCGCGCGCGATGTTCAGGCCCACCACGCGGCCCTGGCTGTCGACGATCGGCGTGCCCACGCTGTTGGCCGGCACCACGCCGTCATGCTGGATCACCTCGCCGAAGCCGGTCGCGCGCCGGCTCACCGGCCCGCCCGCATTCGCACGCACGTCGATCCACGTGGGGCGCAGCAGACGCACCTCGAGCGAGCGGACCGCCCCGCCGCTCCAGACGTCGACCATCGCCGATTCGCCCGGCGCATGCACGCGCAGCGGCGCCGCCGCCGCCTCGGGAGAATCGATCGGCACGCCGTCGATGCGCACGATCGCGTCGCCTTCCCGGATGCCCGCCTGCGCCGCACTGCCGCCCGGGATCACCGACACCACCATCTGGCCGAGGCCATCGGGCAGCTTCGCGCGTTCGTCCTCGCCCGGCGGCCGCATCGCAATCCCCAGGTACGCCCGGCACGCGGCATCCGACGAGCCCGACACGTACCGCCCGAGCGACCGGAACCCAAGCGCCATCGGCGCCATCCCGCGGCCCACCGTCACCACCGCGTCGCCGAGGGCGGGCGCGGGCGCGTCGGCAAAGTCCACCGGAGTCGCGTCGGTCGAGGAGGTCGCCACCAGCGCCAGGTCAAGGTCGCGGTCGACCGCCACGCGCTTTCCCTGCACCGACAGCCCGTCGTTCAGCAGGATGTCGATCCGGCGCGCGGCGGTCCCGAGCTCGCTGGCCTTCGTGAGCACGTGTCCCTCGTCGTCGATGAACACACCGTGGCAGGCGTCGCGCGAATCGACGATCACCGTCACGATCGCGTCGGCGTATGGGTCGGAGAGCGGCGCCAGGGCCTCGAGCGCCGCCGCCCGGCGCTCGCTCTGGTCGCGCCGCTCCGCATCGGAATCGCCGGGGCGAACGGGTGCATCCTCGCCCCGTCGCTCGGAGTACCACTCGGCCGACGCCTCGATCGGGTCCTTCGCGGCATCCGACAGCCACGCACCGGTCGCCAATCCTTCCTTCATCGACTGCATGAGCGACTGCGCACGCTCGGCCGTCGCCGCCAGGTTCAGGTCGGGTCGCTCGCTCGCGGCGGAATTCACGCCCACCAGCTGGCCATCCAGGTTGAACACCCCGCCGCCCGAATCTCCCGGGCTGAGCGGCGCATCGATCGCCAGCAGCCACCCGTCGCGCCCGATCACGCGCCCCACGCGAAGCGGCGGCGGGCGCCACGGCGAACGCTCCGGCCCCAGCGGATGCCCGAGCGCGATGACCGGCGTGCCGGTCGGAAGCGACTGCGCCGCACCAAGCTCGACGAACGGCAGTTCGCGGCCCGCCGCCTGGATCTTCACGAGCCCCACGTCACCGTCTGGCCCGAAGTGCTGTCCGTACGTCAGGCCCTTCACTTCGGTGCCGTCCGCAAGCAGCACCTTCACCTCGCGGCCCGGCGCCTGCCCCACGTGCCCGGCGGTCAGCACCCATCCATCCGCGGAGATGATGGTGCCGCTTCCGGACCCCGCGTCCGGTGCACCGGCCGGCGCCCCCGGTGCCGGCATCAGGATGCCGACCACTGACTCGCGTGCGCGCGCAGCCACCTCGCGCACCCGCGACTCGAGCGCCCGAAGGTCATCGGGCGCGCGGATCTCGAACGACGCAGGCGGCACCCACGCCACCACCACCGCCGCCAGGAGTCGCTGCCCTGCGCGTCGGTGCGTCGGCGGCGCCATCATCGGCTAGCCGCGCGAGGATTCGCTGTCGTAGCGGCGATCGGGCGCGGCGCCGCCGGCCACCCTGCCCTCGAGGTTCTTGCCCAGGCCCGTGCGCTCGCACACCTCCGCGATCGCATCGAGCTGCGCGGCCACGGCCTCCATCGACTCGGCGCGGTCCTGCGGGGCGACCTGCACGCAGGAAAGCACCACGTCGGTGAACGCGGGCGGGATGCGCGCATCGACCTCGTGCATCGGGCGCGGCATCTTGATCTGGCTCGGGCGCAGGCGGCGCTCGACGCTCGCCTCGCCGGAGGGCAGCGCGCACGGGATCTCGTCGTGCAGCAGCACCCAGTGCAGCGTCGCACCGAAGTTGTAGACGTCCGTCGCGGCGGTGATCGCCTCCTTGAAGGCCTGCTCGGGCGCGATGTAGCCCGGCGTGCCCTGGACGCGCGCCTTCTTGGTGCCGACCGGGCAGGCCTGGCCGAGGTCGATGACCTTCACCGTGCCGTCGTCGTTCACCATCATGTTCGACGGCTTCATGTCCGCGTGCACGAAGCCGCGCTGGTGCATGTGGCCCAGCCCGCGCGCCGCCTGCGCGAAGTAGCGCGCGATCTGCGCGGCGGTCGGGCGGAACTCGGTGTCGAGCGTGGCCGCGTCGATCAGCTCCATCACCAGCGCCGCGTCGGTGATGTCGCCGACCCAGCCCTTCTTGTTGGTGGCGTAGCGGTGGATCGCCCGGATGTTCGGGTGGCTCAGCTTGGAGCCGATCTTGTACTCCTGCTCGAGCTGGTCGATGAAGCGCTGGTCCTTCTCGCCGCGCTTGATCACGTGCTTGAGGGCCAGCACCTGGCGGGTCTTCGCGTCCGCCACGGCATAGACCACGCTGGCGGCCCCCTCGCCCAGGCGATCGATCACCTTGTAGCCGAAGAGTTCGTGCGGAATGGTCGGGTTGCTGGACATGAACGAACGGCGGCCCCGGAAATCGGAGCCGCAAAGGCTATCAGGACGGGACGAACGCCGCAATAATCAGTTGATTTCAGTCATTCCCCGGTCTTTCGCGGCCCTCGTTCACGCCCGCGCTCAGGGTGCCATGGAGGCCCGCAGGGCGGCCCACGCGGACGCCGGCTCGAGGCCGCGCCCCTGCAGTTCGCTGGCCGTGAACACCGCGCGATCCGGGATGCCGAACTCCGCCTGCAACTGGCGCACCAGTGCACGCACTTCCCGGCATTGACGATCCGTGAACGGCCGGCGATCGGCGCGGCCGACCAGGCAGATGGCGATCGCGGACTGGTTCAGGCCCGCCGCATCGAGGGCGACGGCGCCGCCCGCATGGACCGGCGTCCGCCATCCGCGCGGGGCGTGCGCCCCCGAAAGCTGCCGTTCCCAGCGCGGACCGACGGCGATCGCGCCGTCATCCATTCCCTGGCCGTTGCCGACCACGAAGTGGAAGCCAAGCCCGGCGAGCCCCGCCTGCTGGTGACGCCGCTCGATGGCGGCCACGTCCCCGGCCGGCGTCCCGCTGTCGTGGATCACGATCGCGCGCCAGCGGTCACGGTCGATGGCGGCATCGCGCGGCGTGATGCGCGGCGACGCAGGCGCCGCCACGGCCGCTGCCTCCACCCGCCCGGCCACCGGCGATTCCGCCGACGCCGCGGCCACCTTCCACGCCGGCGCCGCCAGCACCGACCCGGCGCGCCCGGACACCCCGCCCGCGGCATGCATGGCACCCACCGCCGCCACCGACGCACCCATCAGGACGGCCATGGCACGGAACGCGCGACGCACCCGCCCTCCATCGGCGCGGGCGGCGGGCGGCCTTCAATGCCGCGATCAGTCGTTGGTCTTCGGGGTCAGGCGCGCGCGAAGCGCCGGCTGCGGGCGGCCGAAGATGTCCGGTTCCTCGGCGGGCGCCGCCCCGGACCGCATGGAGTCGAACTTCTCGAACTGCGTCCGCGGCGCGTTCTCGGGAAAGAGCGGCTTGGCGCAGCCCACCAGGCCGACGGCGGCAGCGATCGCGGCCACCGCCATCGCAACACCGGCGACGGAGCGCGCGGCACGCACTGGGAACTGGACCATGCGACGATTCACGACGGACTGAATCGTACGCCCCTCACCGCTCCCGCCGCGACCTCGACCGCTCCGACACCTCCATGGCCAGCCGCTCGAGCGCCGAGCGGAAATCCACGTCCACGGTCGCCACCCGGTCGGCCACCTGCAGGCGCGTCGGAGCAAAGTTCAGGATCCCCCGCACCCCGGCCGCCACCAGTGCGTCGGCGACCGGCTGCGCCTGTTCCGGGGGCACGGCGATGATGCCGATGTCGATGGCCCCGTCGCGCACGGCGCGGGGCATGGCCTCCATCGCCTGCACCGGCATGCCCGCCACCTGGCGGCCCACCACGGCCGGCGACTGGTCGAAGATGGCGGCAATCACGAAGCCCTCTTCCTGGAACCGCCCGTAGGCAGCCAAGGCCCGGCCCACGTTTCCCGCCCCCACGATGGCCGCGCGCCAGGCACGGTGCACGCCGATCGCCTCGCGGATGGCGACGATCAGGTCGTCGATCGCGTACCCGACGCCCGGCTGCCCGGCGTGGCCGATGAACCCAAGGTCCTTGCGCACCTGTGCATCCGTGGCGCCCGACGAAGTGCCCAGGTGCCGGCTGCTCACCGTGGTGCGGCCCTCCGCCGCCAGGCGCTCGAGTTCCCGCAGGTAGAGGCTGAGCCGCTGCACCGTCGGCCGAGGCACTCGCTGTCTCAGGGGCACGGGCCGAGTGTAGCCCTCGCGATCGCCGTTCCTACACTGCGCCCCATGCACATGGCCGACGTGCTGGCGCGGGACGGCATGACCGCGAGCTTCGAGTTCTTCCCGCCGCGCACCGCGTCGGCGTGGGACGAGTTCGTCGCCTCGCTGCATGAGTTCGAGTCGCTGAAGCCGTCGTTCGTGTCGGTCACCTACGGCGCGGGCGGCAGCACGCGCGACCGCACGGACGCACTGGTCACGCGCCTGTCCGCCGAGACGGCGCTTGCGCCCGTGCCGCACCTCACGTGCGTCGGGCACACATCGGCCGAGGTCGACTCGATCCTGGCCGCCTACGCCGCGAAGGGCGTCTCGAACATCCTGGCGCTGCGCGGCGACGCGCCGCGCGACGCGCAGGCGCCGGCCACCGGTGACTTCCGCCATGCCGTCGACCTTGTGCGCGCCGTGCGCGAGTTCGGCGCCGCCGGCCGCCACCCCGACCCGCGCGGCTTCGGGATCGGTGTCGCCGGCTTCCCGGAAGGCCACCCGGAGACGCCCAACACCCTGGTGCAGATGGACCACCTGAAGGCCAAGGTCGATGCCGGGGCGGACTTCGTCATCACCCAGCTCTTCTTCGACAACGACGCCTTCTTCGACTGGCGCGACCGCTGCGCCATCGCGGGCGTGCGCGTTCCCGTGATCGCCGGAATCATGCCCGTCACGTCGATCGGGGGCCTGAAGCGGATGGCGGAACTCGCGGCGGGCACCCGCTTCCCGGCGCCGCTCCTGCGCGCCATCAAGCGCTGCGAGGACGACCCGGCGTCGGTGGCCAACGTCGGCATCCACTGGGCCACGGAACAGGCACGCGACCTGATCGACCGCGGCGTGGCCGGGATCCACTTCTACACGCTCAACAAGAGCGACGCGACGCGGCGCATCTACCAGACGCTCGGCCTCGCCGGACGCGTCGGCGCTCAGGGCGCGGGCTGAGCGGGCGCAGTGTCGGCCGGCAGCCACACGCGCGAAAGCAGCTCGTGCAGCGCATCGCCGGGGCGCGCGGCGCCCATCGAATCGAGGCCTTCCTTGATCACGTCGGGCCGGTTGCTCTGGAAGCCGATGTAGGCGATCACCAGGCCGAACTCGAAGCGGTCGCTCTTCAGTTCCGGCGAGGCGGTGGGCGCGTTCGCGCCGGCCAGGCGCTCGCGCGCCGCGGCAAGCGCCGCGTCCATCCGCGCGGATGCGGGAAGGATCGACGCCGACAGGTGCGTGTCGATCATCTCCGGGTGCATCGCGAAGAGCTTGCGAAGCGAGAGTGCGGCGCTCACGTGCAGGCCGGCGCCGAGCTGCGCGTTGGCGACGCCGGCAAGCGCGAACGCACTCCCGGGCACCACCTGAAGCACGGACGAGTAGCGCTCCTCGGCACGGAAGTACTCGCCCTTGGCCATGGCGGCCGCCCCCAGCTCCATCATGTCCTTGATGGCGCTTGACTCCTCGGGCACCAGGGACTGCAGCGAACGCCCGTGGCGCAGGACATAGGCCAGGTCGTCGATGTTCGGGGTGTCCTTCTCGGCAGGCTTGGCCTCGCCGTCCTTCGGCTGGCCGTCGGCACCCGTCGTGTCCGCGGCGCCGCCCTGTCCACCCGGGGCCGCGCCCTCGGGTGCGGTGCCCGGCTCGGAGCGCGGGCCCATCGCGCCGGGGATGCGGCCCGTGCCGTCGGCACCGCCCTCGATGCCGCTGCGGACCAGCTGCCCGCGGAGCCAATCCATGTCGACGCCCAGCAGCCGCTGGATGTTCTGGTCGCGCGCCGACTGGGGCGTGGTGGCTTCGGCACCGGCGGCGCCCGGGGCGCCGGCTTCCGCCGCGCCCGCGGCTCCGGCTGCACCGTCGCGCCCGCGCGGCATCCGGTCCGCCGCGCGCGCGCGCAGCGAATCCATGATCTGCGAGTACTCGGGTGCCAGGATCGGCTTCATGCGCGCCGAATCGGAGAGCGACTGGCCCGGCAGCAGCGAGCTCTGCGACAGCGGCTCGCCCACCACCAGCTCGCGCTGCGTCCGCCCGCTCAGGATGTCCTGCTTCAGCCGCTGCCGGTCGTACGGGGAAAGGCCCAGGCTTGCCAGCGAATCATCGAGCGCGATCTCGTTGCGCTCGGTGCGGCTGCCCGCGGAGATCTGCTGCGTGATGCGCCAGTTCAGCCGCTCGGACACGTCGCGGGTGTTGCCCGGATCGATGAAGTCCGCCTGCCGGCGCATGGTCTTCGCGCCGTCTGCCGAGAAGCGGTCGAAGGCGATGCGCGCGTCGAGCGGCTGCTGGTCCGTCAGGATGTCGCGCGCAGACGCGTTGGCGTACGTCCGCGTGTACATGATGGCCCCGAAGTTCTGGCTGGCCTGCATCGGGTTGTAGTTCGCCTGCGCCATGTACGGGCTGGAGTACACGCTGTAGGCCGTGAAGAACCGCAGGTCGTCGGCGCCGGTCTGGCCGGTGAATTCCGACTGCTCGCGGTAGCCAACGCTGCCGCGGAACTGGCGTCCGCCGCCCACGTCGCCCGTCACAATCAGGTTGCGCGAGAAGTAGTCCACCTTCGCGGCCTGCCCGTTGTCGCCGGCGGAACCCTGCCGGGTGCTCGCGTCGAGCACGCCGTAGCGGGAGATCTTCGACGGATCGCCGTGGCGCGTGTCGCGCTGCAGCACGTTCCCGCCGAGGGCGTCCTGCCCAAGCGCCGTGGCCTGGCACAGCCCGGCGGCAAGCAGCGCGGCAATCGACAGACGTGGCGTGATCGTCGGGTTCCGCATGGCAAAAGCGTAGCATCGGCCCTCGCCGCGCCATGCAGGAATTGCCCGCTCGCACCGCCCATGCCGAGGCTTCCGGACCCATGCCGGCGCGGGCTGCGGCGCGTCCGCGCCCGGGCATCAGCCCCGTGGCCACGGTGCTCACGCTGCTGAGCGTGGCGCTTGCCGTCGCCACCGGCATCGCCGCCCCGCGCCTGCGCGACCGCCACGCCTCCGCGCAGCAGGAAGCCACCATCGACGAGCTGGCCACCGTGGCCGCGATGCATGAGTCGCGCGCGCTGCTTGACATGTCGCGTGGCCGCGCGCGCGATGCGGCGCTCGCCCTCATCGACGAGATCGCACGCGAGACGGTCGGCCGCGACACCTGTGCCGACCTGGCTGAGGCGGGGCTGCATCCGGTGGACGCGCGCATCGTGGAACTCGCCCCCGACCTGCGCGGTGCCATGGTGCTCTACGGCACCGACGAGGGCGACCGCACGGTGAGCGTCACCATGCTTCCGGACGCGGGCCACGCCGTGCGCCTCGACGGCTTCGGCCGCGCGGTGCCGCTTGCGCCGGGCGACGAGTGGCTCGATGCCGTGGTCGACGCGGAGTCGGCGATCGCCGGCAGCGCGGCCGGCGCGCGCGTGGCCTATGCGTTCGCCGATGGCCGCGTGCTGTGGATCGTGCTCGCCGACGACCGGCGCACGATCCGGGCCGTGGCACGCCGACTGCCCTGACCAGCCGCGCCTGCCTCGCGCCAACGGTGCCGCGCCTGCCGCCAACTACCATTCCCGCCTTCCATGCCCGCCTGCATCACCACGCCCATCTACTACGTGAACGACCGGCCGCACATCGGCCACGCGTACACGACCACGGTCTGCGACGTCTGGGCGCGGGCGATGCGGCTGCGCGGCGAGGACGTCTTCTTCCTGACCGGCACCGACGAGCACGGCGTGAAGGTGGAGAAGAGCGCCGCCGCCCGCGGCATCCCGCCCAAGCAGCTGGCCGACGAGAATGCGGCCGAGTTCAAGCGCGTCCTGAGCGTCTTCGGGCTCACCAACGACGACTTCATCCGCACCACCGAGCCGCGCCACGAACTGCAGGTGCAGCACTTCGTGAAGCGGCTGCTCGAGTCCGGCGACGTCTATCTCGGCACCTTCGAGGGCTGGTACGACGAGGGCCAGGAGGAGTACTACACCGACACCCGGGCGAAGGAACTCGACTACAAGAGCCCGATCAGCGGCAAGCCGCTCGTCCGCGCCACGGAAGAGAACTACTACTTCCGGCTGAGCTCATTCCAGGAGCGGCTGCAGGCGTTCTACGAGGCAAATCCCGGCTTCGTGCAGCCGGCCGCGCGCCAGAACGAGGTGCTCGGCCGCCTGCGCGGCGGGCTGCAGGACGTGCCGATGACGCGCACCAACTTCACCTGGGGCATTCCCTTCCCGGGCGACGAGCGCCACGTCATCTACGTCTGGATCGACGCGCTCTTCAACTACGTGACGGCGCTCGGCGTCGGCGACCCCGACGGCTCCGCCGCGCCCGGGCTGCATGCCGAGCGCGCCAAGTACTGGCCCGCGCAATACCACGTGATCGGCAAGGAGATCCTCTGGTTCCACGCGGTGATCTGGCCGGCGCTCCTCATGGCGCTTGGCCTTCCCATGCCGCGACGCATCCACGCCCACAGCTTCTGGATCGCCGACGGGCAGAAGATGTCGAAGTCGATGGGGAACTTCGTCGACCTTGCCACCATCGAGGGCTACATCGGCTCGTACGGCCTGGACGCCTGGCGCTGGTACATGGCGACCCAGGGCCCGCTGCAGGCAAGCGACGCCGACTTCCGCGCGCAGCACTTCCACGACACCTACACGTCGGAGCTCGTCAACGTGGTGGGCAACTGCCCCAGCCGCGTGACCGCGATGATCGGGAAGTACTTCGACGGCAAGATGCCGGAAGACGCGCAGCAAGGCGGTGAATGGCCGGCCCGCTGCGCGAGCGCCGTTGCAGACTGGACACGCGCGATCGACGAACTCGACCTCGTGGCCGCCGCGAACGCCCCGATGTCGCTCCTGCGCGACATCGACGCCTTCATCAACCGCACCGAGCCCTTCAAGGTGGCGAAGGACCCGGCCCGGCGCGAGGAACTTGCCTCGATCCTGTCGCAATGCGCCGAGGCGGTGCGGATCGCGGGCGTCCTGCTGTCGCCGTTCCTTCCTGCGAAGATGGGGGAACTCGACGCGGCGCTCGCGCAGCCAGGCGCCGCCGGCACGACCTTCGCCGCGCGTACCGCCTGGGGCGTCCTGACCCCGGGCGCCGCGCTCGCCAAGTGCGCGCTGTTCCCGCGCGTCGAGCGCTGAACGCCGGTCAACCCGCCCGGATCGCCGCCTCGATCCGCTTGCGCAGCGCCGCCGGCATGGTGGTCCCGCGCAGGCTGCGGCACGCGTCCGCCCCCACGTCGAGGCTTGCGAACACCTCGCGGCAGCGCTCGCACACCAAGTCGTCCTGCACCGGGAAGTCGACGCCTCGGTCGAGCGACTCCATCTTCGCGCGCAGGAGGTCCATGCACATCGCGCGGTCGTAGACGGCCGGCGGGACGGCCCGGCGCGGCTGCGAGGCCAGGAGCGCCGCGCGAAGGAGGAGCCGCCCCCGATGCAGGCGCGTCTTCACCGTGTTCTCCTTGACGCCGAGCACCGCCGCCACCTCGGCCACCTCCATGCCGGCGATCTCCTTCAGGATCAGGGCGCCGCGGTAGGGATCGGGCACGTCCTGGATCGCCGCATCGACGCGGGCCCGCGCCTCCTCGCGCAATTCGCGCGCCTCGGCGGACCGTGCGGGAAAGTCCGCCTGCGCCAGGCGCGGCTGGGCAAAGGGAAGCGCCTTCGCGTACTCGGCCGTGGCCTGCCGCCGCCGGGACTCGCGCCGCCCGCGCCGCATGGCCGCACGCACGGCGATCGAGTGCAACCACGTGCAGGGAGACGAATCCCCGCGGAAGGCGCCCCAATGCCGGTAGGCCTGCAGGAACGCGTCCTGGACCACGTCTTCCGCATCGGCGGGGTTTCGGACCATGCGCCGGACAACCGCGTGCACCATGGGCCCGCAGGTGGCCACCAGCTCGGACACGGCCGTGGCGGGGTCCTTCTGGGCGCGTGGGCGGCGGGGTGAGGAAGCCATGGCCGGCGCAGGCTAGTTTCGGGAACGCCCCGGCCGCCGACCTGCTCCAATCCACGCCATGACCACCGCCACCCTTCCATCGACCGCCGCCGTGTCCGGCTCCGTCTCGCCCCGCGATGCCGCCCGCCTTGCCGATGGCGGGCAGGCCTGGATCGTCGATGTCCGCGAGCCAGATGAGCACCGCCGGGAACACGTGGCAGGCGCTGCGCTCCACCCCAGTTCAGCCTTCTCGGTGACGGGCTTCCCGGCAGCCGCTCCCGGACGCCGGGTCTTGGTCCTCTGCCGCTCCGGCAATCGCGCGGGCAAGGTGGCCGCGGCGCTGCGTGCGGCCGGCCGCTCCGACGTCGACGTCATCGAGGGCGGCATCACCGCCTGGATGGCCCAGGGCCTGCCCGTGGTGCGCAACGCGAAGGCGCCCCTCCCGATCATCCGCCAGGTGATGATCGCCGCCGGCGCCATGCAGCTTGGCTTCACGATCGCCGCGGCCGCGACCGGGAACCTGTGGTTCCTTGCCGGCACGGGCTTCGTCGGCGCAGGCCTCTTCTTCGCCGGCGTCTCGGGAATCTGCCCGATGGCCACCGTCCTCGGAAAGATGCCGTGGAATCGCACCTCGGGCGGAACCGCGCTCGCCCCGGCTGCGAAGAGCTGCTCAACGAGCGGTTCAGGGTGCGGCTGCGGCTGACGCCGCCCACCCCGCCCGCCGTCCATCCAAGCCCCCACGAGGAGCGGCGCCCCGTCGAAAGATGTGAGGGCGCCGCTTCATTTCCCGGCCGCGCCGCGCAGCAAGAACTGCTGCACCACCAGCCAGCCGCTCGCGGACACCAGGAGCACCGCAAACACCCGGCGCAGCCCCATCTGCGGGATGCGCGTGGCCACCAGCGACCCGCCCACGCTTCCCACGATGCCACAGATCCCGGTGATGGCCACGGCGCGCTCGTCGAACATGACCTGCGCCAGGCCACCCGACCACCACTGGCCCACGAGTCCCGCGGAGGCATTCAGGACGATCACCACCACGCTCGTTCCCACGGCGCGGCGCATCGGCAGGCCTTCGTAGACCGCCAGTGCCGGCACCAGCAGGAAGCCGCCGCCCACGCCAAGCGTCCCGGTGAGGATGCCGATCATGAACCCGGCGAGGAACGTGCCGAACGCCGTGCGCCGCGCGTCCACCTGCGCGGCAGTATCGCCCGCGCCGGCCGAGACCCACATGCGCGCGGCCGCATAGAACGCCACGAGCGCAAAGAGCACCACCTGCATGCGCGCCGGCATGCGCACGGCAACCGGCGCGATCACCTGCGTGCCCGCGATCCCGGCGGCCCCGAAGATCGCTACGCGCCGCCAGTCGACCTGGTGGCGCACCGCCGCGGAGAACGCCGATCCGAAGGCGATGATCCCCGTCACGGCAAGCGCCTCGACAAACGCGGACTTCGGGTCGTGCCCAAGCAACGTGCCGAAGACCGGCACCGTGAAGATGGCCCCGCCCGCCCCGACGATCCCCATGCTGGCACCGATCGCCAGACCGCTGGCGATCTCGATCGTCAGGTCATCCACCGCATGATCCGCCGCAGCAGCCGGGCTTCGCGCCCGTAAGCGCCGGGGCACCGGTGGGCAGGCCCGCCTTCATCCAGGCCTCGAAGCCGCCCGCCACGTTGGTGGCGTCGTAGCCAAGCCGCCGCAGCATGGCGGTGGCCGCGGCGGAACGCCCACCCTTGGCGCAGTGCACCAGGATGGGCCGGTCGCGCGGCACTTCCCCCAGGCGCGGCATGAGTCGCGTGTACGGCAGGCTGTGCGCGCCGTCGAGATGCCCCGCGGCGTGCTCGGACGAGTTGCGCACGTCGAGGACGAACATGTCGCCTCGCCGATCGCTCGCCGCCTGCACCGAGACCTCCGGCACACGCATGAGCTTCGGCGCCGACGCGATCGCGGCGGGCGGCACGACGGCCAGAAAGTGGTCGTAGCCGATGCGCACCAGGTCACGGATGATGCCGGGCGCCGTCGACGGCTCGCACACCAGGACGATCTTCTCCTCGGGCTTCACGTAGGAGCCCACCACCATCGGGAGCATCTGCCCCGTGGGGGAGTGGATCGACCCAGGCAGGTGGCCGTCGCGGAAGGCGGCCCACGGCCGCAGGTCGACGACGACGGTGCCTGGCCGCTCCCACGCGGCCGCATGCACCGCGACGTCCGTCACGGTCGGCGGCGCCGGCAGCGCGCCGAGCACCGGCACGCCGTCACGGTTCAGCGCCTTCATGCGCGCGAAGTAGACGGGCGGCTCAGGCTGGCCGGACAGGATGTCCTTTACGAAGGCGGACTCGTTCCCCACCAGCTTCAGCGCCGCACTGTTGGCCTTCTCGTATCCGACGGTCGACTGCGGGATGGCACCGAGCGCCTTGCCGCAGGCGCTTCCGGCGCCGTGCGCGGGCCACACCTGGACGAACTCCGGAAGCGTCACGAACTTCGACGCGCTGCGCCAGAGGGCATGCGCACTCGGCTCGGCGATCCCCTGCTGCCCGGCGGCGCTCTCCAAAAGGTCCGGCCGACCAAGGTCGCCGACGAACACGAAGTCGCCGGTGATCATCCCCATCGGCTCGGTCGCGCCACCGCCGCGGTCGGTCACCAGGTAGCTCATGTGCTCGGGCGTGTGGCCCGGGCTGTGCACGGCCTTGAATTCGATGTTCCCGACGCGGAAGACGTCGCCGTCCGTGAGCAGCGTGTGCTTGTACGGCCCCACCCACTTCGACTGCCACTCCGGGCCGCCCTCGCCGCTCACGTAGACGTGCGCACCCACCTTCTCGGCCAGCTCACGCGCACCGCTCAGGAAGTCGGCATGGATGTGCGTCTCGGCGACGGCGACGATGCGCAGCCCCTCGCGCGCGGCGGCGTCGACGTAGCGGTCGATGTCCCGCTCGGGGTCGAACACGATCGCCTCGCCGGTGCGCTGGCAGCCGATCAGGTAGGCGTACTGGGCAAGCTTTGGGTCGTCGATCTGGCGAAAGAGCATGGGATGGCCTCCTCTGCGCATTCGATGCGCGGCGAGGCCGAGAGGTTCCCAAGAAGCGCACGCGGGCGCAACTTCGGAGGCCGATGCCGGCTCAGGAACGACGGCGGCGGCGGGACAGCATGCCTGCGAGGCCCATGAGGGCAAATGGCGCTGGGCCGGGGATGTACTGCAGGTCGAGGCGGACGGCATCGAGTGCCATGCTGGGCGCGCCGGCCATGAACTCGACGCGGAATCCGCTGGCGGCAAGCGGCAGCGACCCGAGGGACCAGACGAAGGCCACCGTCTGCGCACTGCCCTGGGGCGGCGTGGGCGCGTCATAGCGGATCTCGTAGGAGGTCGGTGCGAGGCTGATGGAGTTCCCGGTGGAGTCGAAGAGCGACAGCCGGGCGCTGCCGTAGGAAAGCAGGCTGCCCGATGTCGCCACGTTCATGAACACGTTGATCGGAGACAGCTGGTTGTTGCGAGTGCCGCCCGTGACCATCACGTAGAGCGCGGAATTGATGCTGTAGATGTTGCCGCTGCCCGTGACGAAGGCACCCGGCGCGAAGTTCATGAGTGAAAATGGCGCGCTGCCAGGACCATCCGGCGTATTGGCGCCGCCCGATGCCTGCGTGAACGAGTCCCACGTGGCGGTCTGCGTGTTGGCCTGGCCGGCCCACGCCGGGATCAGTGGGTTCACCAGCCCGGCCTCCGCAACGGATGCAGAGGCTGCCAGCGCAATGAACGAACAGAATGCGATGAATCGCATGGCCTTTTCCTCCCTCATGTCGCCTGCAAGAGGCACGCAACCCGGGAACACTCACCGGGCGCATCGGAACCGTGCCACGGCATGCTGGGCGCGCGACCGCGCCTGGCGGGAATCTCGCGCGATTCCAGGCCGAACGCGAACCCCGACGCCCACTCGCGTCATTTACGGGACGACGCGCCTGCTCAGGCGGAACGCCTCAGGGAACTGCGCTTTCCTTATGGGGCGATGCGCGTCGAATCGACTCGCAGAGAGACGGCCCCATGAACCTCGCTCCAGCGATGGAGAGATGCAGCTGATCGATGATGAGCAGATCGCCGGCATCATCGAAGACGCTGCAAGACTCCGCCGCGGAATCACAGAAGCAGTCGTACCCCCGGTAGCGACCCAACCCACGTTCGGTCGCGATCTGCTCCAAGACGGCGTTCGAAGTCACGGTGCGCTGGTGCCTGGTGACGTACGTGTAGTGATGCAACTGATCCGAGGACGGCTCGATCGATTCGCGATCCATGTAGGCGATCAACGAACGCACATCTGCGAATCCGTGGGTCTCGTACACCAAGACGCCCTTGTCACGCAGTTCGGGGAGATCAAGGAGCTTCCCGAGCGACGATGCAGTCTCGAGCCAGGTTGCGGCGATGACGATGCAGTCGCTGTCCCGCAACACGGTCGATTCCAGGAAACGGCGCATTTCCTCGCTGCATGGCACGCCGTCCACCCCGGTTCGGCCGCTCGACTGCGACTCGATGCACTCATTGTCCAAGGGGATCCGCCGGAACTGCATGCCTGGATCGCCGCATGCGGCCAGTGATGCCGCCACGAAGAGGTCCTCGGAGAGCGAGTCACCCACGAAGAGCACCCGACGGAGTTCGCCGGCGTCGAAATCCCTGTCCGACCGCGCAAGAAGCTGCTTCCACAGCGCGGCTCGCTCGTCGGTGGCGGCCTGGAGCGCCGCCAGCGCGTCGCGGCCGGCGGGCGACATCTGGGCGATCTTGGCTTCCCAAAATCCGTTCGTCTGCCGCGCAGCAATTCCGAATGCCACAAGCGCCAGGCCAACCATGAGCATCGACGCGACCAAGGCCCTCGCCGACACGGTCCCTCGAGCCCGGAACGGCACCTCGACAAGGCGATAAGACAACGCCGAGAGAAGTCCGATCACGACCAGGCAGGCCGCGATCGCCACCGGCGAGAGTTCCAGCCCAAACCGGAGCCGTGCGAACGCCAGCACGGGCTGGTGGAACAGGTACATGCTGTAGCTCGATTTGCCGATCCAGACCAAGGCCGGAAGCGAAAGAAGCCTGCCGACCAGCGAACCCGACCCGCAAAGCACCAGGAAAAGAGAAGTCGCCGCAACAACCGGGAGGTGCAGGAGGAGGGGATTGCTTGCGGGCCCGAGGAGCACATAGCTGATGGCGATCACCACCAAGGACGCGCCACTTACCCACGCGCCCGATCCTCGAGAGTCCGTTCGTCGCCGCGCCCAGACCGCGGAAGCAGCCCCTGCGAGGAGTTCCCATGACCGAAACGGCAAGAGGTAGAACGCCGACGCACCGTGCCCGGCGGACCGTGCCACCAGCATGCCAGCAAGACTCGCGACCGCCAGCAGCACAAGGGTCACGATGAGCAGCCGCGGCCGTCGGTGGAGCAGCGCGAGCAAGAGCGGGAACAGGACGTAGAACTGCTCCTCGATTCCGAGGCTCCAGAGGTGTATGAGCGGGGTGATCTCCGCCGCCTGAGCCCAGTAGTCCTGCGTCAGCCAGAAGTACATGTTGGCGGCAAAGCCGACCGTGGCCACGATGCTCTGGCCGAAGTCCTTCAGCTGGGTTGGCAGCATGACCACCCACGCCACGGGCAGCGCGAGAAGAAGCATGCAGGCAAGCGCAGGCAGGATTCGGCGCATGCGGCGTTCGTAGAACCCGACTACCGAGAACCGACCCTGCTCGAACTCCTCCAAGAGGATCGAGGTGATCAGGAAACCGCTGATCACGAAGAAGACGTCGACGCCAAGGAAGCCCGCCGGAAGGCCTGGCACGCCCGCGTGCGACAGCACCACCGGAAGGACGGCAACCGCGCGAAGTCCATCGATCTCTGGCCGGTATCTCATGAGAGGTGCCTTGGAGGCGTCCCGCAGGGAACGCCGTCATCCCTCATCGACCGACGGCAATTACCCGGCTTTAGTAAGACTTGCCCCAGACCACACGTCCGGTACTTGGGCGGCCCGTGATCACG
>VEQS01000163.1 GCA_018883105.1 Phycisphaerales bacterium | reverse complement strand
GGTCATGGTCGTTGGCCTCCCTGGCCATCTCGTAGCCGACCTTCGCGTCCTCGAGGGCCTTCATGGCGGCCTCCAGGGGCTCGATCTGCGCACGCACCACCTTCAGCTCGTCGATGACCTTCTGCGCCGAGCGGGGCTCGTTCCAGAAGTCCGCCGACTCCATCCGGGCGTTCAGCCGGTCGCGCTCGTGGACCTTGGCTGGGTAGTTAAAGAGAGTCGCGGATGGTCGTGATCCGCGCCTCGAGGTCGTTGAGCACCGGCTGGTGCGCGTCGTAGTGCATCCGTCCGAGTGTACGCTGCGCCCCCGCGATGCACGTCTCGTCCCGCGTCAGCCGGATGAAGGAGAGCGCCACCCTGGCCGTGGCCGCGCGCGCCGCCGCGATGAAGCGCGAGGGGATCGACGTGGTCGCCTTCGGCACCGGCGAGCCCGACTTCGACACCCCGGCCAACATCAAGGCCGCCGCCGCCCGCGCGCTCGAGGCGGGGATGACCAAGTACGTGCCCACGCCCGGCACGCCGGAGGCGCGCGCCGCGGTCGCCGCCAAGCTGCGCACGGAGAACGGGATCGACTGCGCGCCGGAGCACGTCTCGATCACGGCGGGCGCGAAGCACTCGCTGTACCTGGCGCTCCAGTGCCTGGTCGACCCGGGCGACGAGGTGGTGCTGCCGACGCCCGCGTGGGTGAGCTACCGCCCGCTCATCGAGCTGGCCGGCGGCACCTGCATCGAGGTGCCCGGCGCGATGGAGCGCGGCTTCCGCATCACGCCCGCGCAGCTCGACGCCGCCATCGGCCCGCGCACCCGCGCGGTGATCCTGAACAGCCCGTCGAATCCCTGCGGCATCGCCTACCCGCCCGAGGAGATGCGCGCCCTCTGCGACGTGGTCGCCGCGCGCCCGGGGGTCACGGTGATCAGCGACGAGATCTACGAGAAGCTCGTCTATCCCGAGGTCGAGCCGGGGCTGCGCGCCTTCTCCCCCGGCAGCATGCCGGCGCTCCGGGAGCGCACCGTCACCCTGAACGGCATGAGCAAGGCGTTCGCCATGACCGGATGGCGGATCGGCTACGCCTGCGCCCCGGCGGGCGGCGGCGCGTTCATGCGCGAGCTCGTCAAGCTGCAGGGTCAGATGACCAACAACATCGCCTCCTTCTTCATGCCCGCGATCGTCGAGGCGCTGTCGCCGGCGAGCGCGCCGCAGGTGGAACGGATGCGCGAGGCGTTCGCGGCGCGCGCCAAGCTGGTGCATGCGCTCCTGTCGGAGATCCCGCGCCTGCGCGGGGTGGCGCCGACCGGGGCGTTCTACGCCTTCCCGAGCGTCGCCGGCTGCCGGGGCCTGCGCTCGCCCGCGGGCCGCGCGATCTCGGACGGGCAGTCCTACGCCGAGGCGCTGCTTGCCGAGGCGCACGTGGCGGTGGTGCCCGGCGGGGAGTTCGGCGCGTGCGCCGGCGACCACGTCCGCCTCACCTTCGCCTGCGACGAGGCGATGCTCCGCACGGGCCTCGCCCGGATCGCCGAGTTCACCGCATCCCTTCGGTGAGCGAGCCCTCGGCCATGCAGGGGCTGCTCGACGCCGTGGGCTGGGTGCCGGCGGTGATCTTCCCGATGGCAAGCCTGATGCAGCTGGGGACGCTTCTCCGGCGCGGGCGCGCCGAGGGCGTGTCGGCCGTCACGTGGGGGATGTTTGCCCTGGCCAACGTCTGCCTCTACCTCACCATCGGGGAATGGGGCCGCCCGCAGGTCATCGCCACCACGCTGGGCTCGGCGCTCATCCAGGCGATCGTGGTCGGCCTGGTCTGGCGGCTGCGCGCCGATAAGCGCCGATCGGAACGGACCCGCGACGCGCGGGCTTGAACGCCCCGCGCGCAAACCGACAGTCCGCGCATGGAACACGCCATGCCGACGGGCGATCGATCCGATCGCGAGGCCATTGCCGACTTCATGATCGCCCATGAGGCGGCGCTCCGGCGCCGGATC
This sequence comes from Phycisphaerales bacterium, assembly GCA_018883105.1. Lineage (GTDB taxonomy): Bacteria > Planctomycetota > Phycisphaerae > Phycisphaerales > SM1A02 > UBA966. Next base: position 3,696 of record VEQS01000163.1, on the reverse strand, counting down.
GGGGCGGCGGTGCGCGGTTCTCCCGGGGTCGACGCCGACGACGTGTTCTCGACGATGCTGCGGCGCGTGGACGGCGCCGCGGCGCGCGGCACGTTCAAGATGCGCTCGGCACCCGAGGCCTGGTGCTTCGTGGCGCAGGTGGTGCAGCGGGCGGTGGAACGCCATCGCCGCCGCGCGGCGCGCATGGCCGAGGCGATCGCCAGGCTGGCACCCGGCGCGCGTGCGTGGGACGAGCCGGATGCCCCGGCCGACACGCCCGAGCGCGCGGAACTGGTGAACGTGATGCGCGAGCTGGAGCGCACGCGCCCCGAGGACGCCGAGATGGTGCGTCACCGCCTGCGCGGCACGCGCTGGAGGGAGATCTCCGCGGCGATGGGGGTGTCCGAGGACGCGCTGCGCCAGCGCTGGTCCACGCTGATGGCGAGGCTGCGCGAGCGGCTGGCCGAGGACGTCAGGACGCGCCGATCGTGACCGGCGCCGGCTGCACGCGCGGCCGGTAGTTCGGTTCGAGCGCGATCTGCAGCGGCAGGCGCTTCCCGGTGGGGTCGCGCGGGATCTGGTCGCTGTCGATGATCTTCTGGATGGCCATGATGCCCTCGATGAGCATCTCGGGCCGCGGCGGGCACCCGGGGATGTAGACGTCGACCGGGATGTACTGGTCGACGCCCTGCACCACGGCATAGGTGTCGAAGACGCCGCCCGTGCTTGCGCAGGCGCCCATCGAGATCACCCACTTGGGCTCGGTCATCTGCATGTAGGTGCGCTGCAGCACCGGGAGCGTCTTGATGCTGACGCGGCCGGCGACGATCATCAGGTCGCACTGGCGCGGGCTGAAGCGCATCACCTCGGCGCCGAAGCGGGCGAGGTCGAAGCGGCTGCAGGCGGTGGCCATCAGCTCGATGCCGCAGCAGGCGGTCGCGAAGGGCATTGGCCACACGCTGGAGCGGCGCGCCCAGTTGACGACGCGCTGCAGCTGCGTGGTGAGGACGCTGTCGACCGGGAGTGCCTGTTCGATGCCCATGGGAGGTCCGATGATAGGTGGCGGCGGTCAGGGCGTCCGGCCCGGGAAGCCCGAGGCATCCAGGGAATCGGACGTGGGCCGCTGCTTCGGCGCCGGGTTCGACCAGATGCTCTCGTCCTTGCCGATGTTCGCCTCGTGCACGGGCACGTTGGACGGGCCGCCGCGCACCTCGACGACGTGCCGGTAGCAGCCGGCGGCCGGAAGCATGCCCATGGCGAGCAGGGCGGCGGCAAACTGGGCGGCGGGGCGTCGGCGGGTGGGCATGGCGGTCAGGCGCGGGGCCCGATCAGGCCATGGTAGGCGCGTCGGTCGCGGCGGCCATCGTGCGGCCCTGGGCGGCCGCGCGCTGGGCGTGGCGCAGGGCGAGGGCGATCGGGGACCGCGCGAAGGCCTCCTCGCCGCCGCAGCCGGCCTGTGCGGCCTCCAGCACCGCGGCCGCCGAGATTCGGTCGGGCGGGAGCGCCGGGACGTAGGCGCCCGACTCGGTCGGCGTGAGGAACCCGGCGCGCGCCTGGGCCTCGAGCGCCTCGCCCGCGAGCCGGTCGTCGATCTCCAGGTCGTTGGCGATGGTCTCGCGCGTGACGTGCCGGCCCGCGCGCCAGGCGCGCACCGCCGACTCCATGACGGCCACCGCCACCGCGGGGTCGGCGGGTTCTCCCTGGTTTGCGGCCATGCCGGTGTCGAGGCCGCGCGTGCCCACCGCCTGCGCCAGGAGCCCGATCTCCAGGCCCGAGAGCACCGCCATCCACACCACCCACAGCCAGAACATGAAGACCGGCACCAGGCCGAGCGAGCCGTACAGCCGGCTCATGGCGAAGGCGTGCTCGAAGTACGCGGCGAGCAGCGTCTTGAGCGCGATGATGACCGCCGCGGCGGCCAGCGCGCCGATCGCGGCGTACTGCAGGCGCACGCGCCCTGCGGGCACCACCAGGTAGACGAGCGTGAGGAGCGCCCAGAGGACCACCACGCCCCACACCGTGCCCGCCGCGTGCGCGAGCCACCCGATGCCGGGCGCGTCCCGGAACGAGGACAGGATGGACGAGAGCAGCGGGATCGCGGCCAGGAGCAGCGGCGTCGCCGTGAGGACGAACCAGTAGAGCACCACGCGCCTCAGCCACGCCCGCCCGGTGCGCGCGTGGCAGATGCGGTTGAAGCTGAGCTCGATGCTCGTCATCAGCCAGATGGCGCTCGTCACCGTGACGGCGACGCCCACCCAGCCGAGCGCGCTCAGGTCGATCTCCGAGGCCTGGCGCACGAGCGTCTCGATCCAGTCGCCGAGCGCCACCGGCGAGGCCGAGGCGGCGCCATCGGCCGGCGGCACGATCTGCATGCGGTCGAGCCCCATCGACTCGATGATCTCGCGCACGAAGGGCGCGAACTGCGCGCCCATCAGCGTCTTGGCGACCAGCGTCACCACCACCAGGATCGGGATGAGCCCCAGGAGCGTCTTGTAGGCCAGGGCCGAGGCCATCGCCGGCAGGTCGTCCTGCAGGCCCCTGCGGTGCAGCAGCACGCCGATCCGCCAGAGCCGAAGCACGGCGTGTGCGACCGGGTTCGACGACGGAGCGAGGCGCGCGGCGTCCACGCACCGAGTGTACGTGCGCGCTCCGCGTGCGCTCAGCGCGTGATGAGGATGCCCCAGGTGGTGCGGCCGGAAGGCTGCGCGCGGTCACCGCGCACGCGGCGCTCGCCGTCGGCACCGTTTCCCGCGAAGCGGTTCGGGCCGGTGCGGTCGAGGATGATTCCCGCGCTGGCGCTGCGCGTCGAGTCCCAGTGGTACTCGTTGCCGTCGGCGGCGCCCTGGCTGGCGCCGCCCGCGCGGTAGGCATCGCATCCTGCGAGGTCGACGAGCATGCCGATCGCCTGCTGCGCCGCGGCACCCTGCGACAGACCGTCCGCACGGTAGGTGTCGTCGCCCTCGCGGTCGACGAGCGCGGCGGCCGCCATGTCCCAGGCGGCGCCTTGGTTGGCGGCGATCATCGCCCAGTAGGTGTCGTGCCCGGTGTCGTCGAGCATCGCGCCGAAGGCCTGGTGCGCGGCACTTCCCTGCGCGTAGCGGTGGCCGTAGTAGAAGTCGTCGCCGCCGGCGTCGTGCACGATGCCCATCGATAGGAAGTAGCCGCAGCCCTGGCCGAACTCGCCGCACTCGTAGCGGTCGTTGCCGGCGCGGTCGACGAGCGCGCCGATCCCCCCGGCGCCGCCGAGCCGGTAGCCGAAGCCCGCGCCCTGCGAGAACGATGCGCCGACGGTGGGCTGCCCGTACGCGCTCGGCGTGCGCCCGTCGGCGCGGTAGCGGTCGCCGCCTGCGCTGTCGAGGAGGAGCGCGGCGCCGCCGGGCCCGCCGCAGGCCTGCGAGAAGAGCTGCGAGACGTAGAGGTCGCTGCCCGCGAGGTCGCACACGGCGCCGATGCCGGCGATCGCGGCGCCGACGGTCCACGCGTCGCCGTCGTAGACGTCGTCACCGGCGCGGTCGACCAGGATGCCGACGCCGAAGGCCGCGGCGCCGAGCGCGTTGCGTGCGCCCTGGTAGCGGTCGTTGCCGGCGCGGTCGTCGATCACGCTGATGCCGAGTGCCGCGCCCGCGGGGCCGCTCACCGCGGGACCGGTGCCCGCGACGGTCGAGTGCGCATCGTCGCCCGCGAGGTCGATCACCAGGCGGCTGCCGACGGTCGAGG
>VEQS01000022.1 GCA_018883105.1 Phycisphaerales bacterium | reverse complement strand
GACCCCGCCTGCCCGCAGGCGCTCAGGAGGCCCGGGCCTCGGTCGCGCGGCGCCGCGACAGCCCGACCGCCATATCGAAGAGCCACGGGAACGCCGTGATGATGCCCGCCGCCACCCGCGTGGGGAAGCTGGTCCACACCTCGGTACGCGGCTTGCCCACCGCGCGCGCGATCGCCCGCGCCACCACCTCAGGCCGCTGCACGAAGAGGCGGCTCATGCCGTGGATCGCGTACTGCTGCTCGTGGCCGGGAAGCATGCGCTCGCGCGAGACGTCGAAGAACTCGGTGGCCGTGGTCACGGGGTGCACGCTCGAGACCATGATGCCGTGCGGGCGCAGCTCGTACGCCATGGCGCGCGCCACGTGCGCCTGCGCGGCCTTTGATGCGCTGTAGGCGCCGAAGTCCGGAAGCGTGAACTTCGCCACGCAGCTCGAGCACATGAAGAGATGGCCGCGGCGGCCAGCCTTGATCAGGCGGCGCGCGGCCTCGTTGCACAGCTCGACCGACGAGAAGAAGTTCGTCTCGAACATGTGCCGCAGCTCGACGTCGTCGAGCGCGTGCATCGGCCGCTCCATGCCGTAGCCGGCATTGGCGTACACGACGTCGAAGCGCCCGAAGGCGCGCTCGGCGGCATCGAGCAGCTCGGCCGAGTGCCCGCGTACCGTGACGTCGAGCGGCACGATCTCGGTGCGCACCGCCCGGCCCGCGGCCTCGGTGGCGCGCGCGGCCACCTCGGCCAGCCGCTCGCGTCGGCGCGCGGAGATCACCAGGTCGTGGCCACGGCGCGCGAGCTCGACGGCCGTCGCCGCGCCGATCCCGGCACTGGCGCCGGTGATCACCGCGACGGGTCGTGGTTCATGGGAGTTCACGAGAGAGGGACGATACCGCCCGATCATCCCTATCCTGCGCCGCGATGCGATGGACCATCGCCATGTCCCTGATGCTCGCCGCGTGGTTCGCGCCACGCGTCGAGGCCCAGTCGCCCGACCAGCCCGCCGCGATCGCGCCGGCGGACACCGCGCACGTCGGCGACCGGCCCACGGCGACGGTGACGATCGGCGGCGTGCCGCCCTCGCCATCGACGCTTCCCAAGCTGCGCGTGGGCACCTGCGACCATCCGCCGTGGTCGGTGCCGCCCGACGAGCGCACGCCGTACTGGTCGGGGCTTGCGGCCATCGCCTGGCGCCACATCGTGCGCGAGACGAAGATCGACTACTCGATCCGCGCGTTCACCTACGCGGAGCTGCTTGAGGCGCTCGAGCAGGGAGAGGTCGACGTGGCCGTGACCGGCATCGCGATCGACCCGGAGCACATGGCGCGGTTCGCGCTGACACCGCCCTTCGACGAGACCGGCGTCTCCATCCTGACGCGCGTGCGCCGCAACCTCACCGTCGGCGCGGTGCTCGAGCGCGTGCTGCATTCGGAGGTCCTGGCGTGGCTGGCGGTGCTGGCCGGACTCACGCTCGGCTTCGCCGCGGCGTTCTGGGCGATCGAGCGCCGCCGCAACCCGCCGATCCAGGGCTCGCCCGCGCGCGGGCTGGCGGAGTCGGCGTGGTGGAGCGTCGTCACCGTGTCCACGGTCGGGTATGGCGACCGTGTCCCGATCACCCGTCGCGGCAAGCTGCTGGCGACGCTGTGGATGGCGGTGGGATTCGTGCTGCTGACCATCATGGCCGCGGTCACCACCTCGACGCTCACCGTGGAGCGGCTGCAGCCGGTGGTGCGCGGCGCGCAGGACCTGGCGCGCTCGCGCGTCGGCGTGGTGAGCGGCAGCGCGGGCGAGGACTACGTGCGCTCGGCCGGGGTCGCCTCGTTCGGCTACGCGACGATCGAGGCGGCGATCGACGACCTTGAGGCGTCGCGCATCGACGCGGTGGTCGCGGAGACGGCGACGCTCCAGTACCTCGCGCTGCGCAGCGGGCGCCCGGGGCTCACCATGCTCTCGCCGCCGCTGATGCGCGACTACGTCGGGATGGGCATGAGGTTCGGGCTCGACCCGGCGCTCGAGCGGAGGCTCTCGCTCGAGGTGGTCCGCGCGTCGCAGTCGCCTGAGTACCGCACCTTCCGAGAGGCGATGCTCGGGATGGCGGACGGCAACTCGCCCGTACCATCGGGTCCATGAGCCAGGCGACCGCGCGACCAGATCTCCCCATCCGCGGCACCGTCGGCATGGTGCACGTCGGCGCCCTGCCCGGCACGCCGCGCGCGGCGCATGGACCGCGCGAGCTGGTGGCCGAGGCGGTGCGCGAGGCGCGCCTGCTGCGCGACGCCGGCTTCGACGCCGTCATCGTCGAGAACATGCACGACCGCCCGTACCTGGGCAGCGGCATCGGAGCCGAGGTGACCGCGTGCATGGCGGTGGTTGCCGCGGCGGTGCGCGCGGCGGTCGACGTGCCGCTCGGGATCCAGGTGCTCGGGGGCGGCGCGATCGAGGCGCTGTCCGTCGCCCATGCCGCGGGGCTCGACTTCGTGCGCGTCGAGAACTTCGTCTTCTCGCACGTGGCGGACGAAGGGCTCATGGCCGAGGCATGCGCGGGACCGCTGCTGCGGCACCGGCGCGCCATCGGCGCCGACCGCGTGCGCGTCTTCGCCGACATCAAGAAGAAGCATGCCTCGCACGCCGTGACGGCCGACGTCGACATCGCCGGATGCGCGCGCGCCGCGGAGTTCTTCCTCGCCGACGGCGTGATCGTCACGGGCACGGAGACCGGCGCGGCGGTCGACGAGGCCGAGCTGCGCGCGGTGCGGGCGGCGACCTCGCTCCCCGTGATGACCGGAAGCGGCGCGGATGCCGCAAGCGTGCGCCGGCTGCTTGCGGTCGCGGACGCGGTGATCGTCGGCAGCAGCGTCAAGCAGGACGGGCGCTGGGACCGGCCGGTTGACGCGGCGCGCGCGGCGGCGTTCGTGAAGGCCGCGCGCGGCTGAGCGCGGCACGGCCGGGGGGCCGACGCGCCGGCCATAGACTCCCGCGCATGCCATTCCTGGTTGCCGTCAGCGTCGGAAACACCCGCACCGCGGTGGCGCACTTCCACGGCGACCGCGTGCACGGCACGAAGCACCTCGTGAACGACGACCTCGCGGCCGTGGTGGACGCGATCGAGGAGGCCTGGGCGCACCGCGGCGAGGAGGACGGCGAGATCGTGATCGCGAGCGTGAACGACCCGGTGGCGATCGAGGTCGAGACCAAGGTGGCCGCCGCGACCGGCGCGGACGTCTGGCGCATCGGGCGCGACCTGGAGGTGCCGATCGGGCGCTGCCTCGACGAGGGCGCGACGCCCGGGCAGGACCGGCTGCTGGCCGCGGCCGCGGCGTTCGCAATGGCCAAGCAGGCGGTGATCGTGGTCGATGCCGGCACGGCGGTGACGGTCGACTTCATCGACGGCGAGGGCACGTTCCACGGCGGCGCGATCGCGCCGGGGGCGCAGGTGCAGCTGGATGCGATGCATGCGCGCACCGCCGCGCTGCCGAAGGTGCGCTTCGGGCGGCCGTCCGACGAGGACGCGTTCGGGCGCAACACGGTGTCCGCGATGCAGCTCGGGGTCTTCGAGGGAATCCGCGGCATGGTGCAGGCGCTGGTGGAGCGCTACGCCACGAGCTACGGCGCGTTCCCGCTGGTGGTGGCGACGGGCGGCGACGCGGAAGCGCTCTTCGCCGACTGCCCGTCCGTGCAGCGCGTGGTGCCCGACCTGGTGCTGCAGGGGATCCGCGTCGCGGTCGAGGCGGCGGGCGCACCGGAGTGACCGTGGACGCGCGCGGCGCGCTTCGCTGGTGGTGGTCGACGTCGCCGCACCCGGGGGCGATCGCGGTGGCGCAGCTGGCAGGCGAGCCGGCGGATCTTGAGCGTGCGATCGAGGCGCTGTGCTCGCGGAGCTCCCCGGCCGTGGGCGCCGTGGCGTGGCGGCGCTTTGGCGAGATCGACGACGGCGTCGTGGCGCGCGTGGCCACGGGGCATGCGCTCGTCATGCCGCACGGCGGGCCGCGGATCCGACAGCGGCTCGATGCGAGGATGGCGGAACTCGGGGCGACGGTGTTGCAGGGAGCGCCGGGGGCGGACGGGGACTACCCCGAGGCGGCGGACGACCTCGAGCGCCGGATGCTGGCCGCGCTCGCGCGTGCCGCCAGCCCGCTGGCGATCGACCTGCTGGCCGCGCAGCCGGCGCGATGGCGCGCGCACGGCGCCCCGGGCGCGATGTCGGCGCGCGACCGGCGGCTGCGCCGGCTCATCGACCCGCCGCGCGTGGCGATCGTCGGTCCGGCGAATGCCGGCAAGAGCACGCTGCTCAACGCGCTCGCCGGGCGCGAGGTGGCCATCGCGCACGATCTCCCGGGCACCACGCGCGACGCGGTCGCCGCTCGGATCGACTTCGCGGGACTGGTGGCCGACGTCTTCGATACGCCGGGCGCGCGCGAGGAAATGGACGCGATCGAGCGCGCGGCGGCACAGCTTGCGGCGCACGCGATCGAGCGCGCGGAACTCGTGATCGCGCTCACGGCACCGGGGCTGGGATGGGCAGGGGATGCCGCGCCAATCGCGCCCGAAGCGGGCGTCATCCGCGTCCTCAACCAGTGCGACCGCGCCGACGCCGACGCGTGCGCCGAGGCGATAGACGCCGACCTCGCGGTGAGCGCACGCGAGGGGCAGCAACTTGACGTGCTGGTGGCGCGGGTGCGCGACGCGCTCGTGCCGCCCGCCGACCTCGCCGACCCGCGGCCGTGGCGGTTCGACGAGCGGCTCGGCTAGGATCCCGCCCCCATGGACACCAGCGGACTCATGAAGGGCAAGCGCGGGCTCGTCGTCGGCATCGCCAACGACCGCAGCTACGCGACGTTCATCACGCAGAGCCTCCTCAAGGCGGGCGCGCAGTGCCTGTTCACGCACCTGCCCGGCGAGAAGATGGAGCGCCGCTGCCGCAACGCGATCGACGAGCTGGGCGTGAAGGACCCATGGCTCATGCCCATGGACGCAGGCAGCGACGCCGACCTCGACGCGGTGTTCGCGAAGGTCAAGGCCGACTTCGGCACGATCGACTTCGTGGTGCACTCGATCGCCTTCGCCGACAAGAGCTGGCTCGAGAAGGGCAAGTACTGCGCGACGCCGCGCCAGGTGTTCACGCAGGCGATGGACATCAGCGCATTCACCTACCAGGCGATGGCGGTGCGCGCGGCGGACCTCATGCCGAACGGCGGCGCGATGATCGCCCTGAGCTACTACGGCGCCGAGAAGGCCGTGCCCGGCTACAACGTGATGGGCGTGGCGAAGGCGGCGCTCGAGGCCACCAACCGCTACATCGCGATGGAGCTGGGCGAGCGGAAGATCCGCGCCAACGTGATCAGCGGCGGCCCGCTCAAGACCCTGAGCGCGATGGCCGTCGGCGGCTTCGGCGACATCCTGGGCTGGGTGGAGCAGAAGGCGCCGCTGCGGCGCAACATCACCGGCGAGGAGGTGGGCGACACCGCCCTCTTCCTCCTGAGCGACCTGAGCACCGGCATCACCGGCCAGTGCATCTACGTCGACGCCGGCTACTCGACCATCGGCCTGTAAATAGGTGCCAGGAACCCCTGTCCCTAATTTCCGCGTACCCTGTCTCCGCGGCGAACGGCGGCGCGCATCACTCGGCCCCCGTCTCCTGCATAAATAGGGACAGGCGTTCCTGGCACCTATTTCGGCACGCGTAGCTCAACGGATAGAGCATCGGTCTTCGGAACCGAGGGTTGCAGGTTCGAATCCTGCCGCGTGCGTTTGAGTCCGGGCGACCCGGCGGCCCGGAGGGCTCAGGCCGGACACGCGCCCCACGCGCCCAGCAGGATGCCCAGGTCGTCGCCGTTCACCGACCCGTCCGCGTTCAGGTCCGCCGGGCCAGTTCCGCCCCACGCGCCAAGCAGCATGCCGAGGTCGTCGCCGTTCACCGCGCGGTCGGCGTTCAGGTCGGCCGGGCACGGCGGCGGCGCATCCGGCACCGCGCGGATCGCCAGGTCGTCGAAGAACCCGTAGGCGTTGAGCGTGCCGGGCGCGCCGTCCGTGGTCGAGAAGAGGTTCGTCGCGTACACGCCGCCCGTCACCGAGGTGACGTGCGTGAAGACGACCTGGCCGTTGACGGCGAGCGACGCCTGCCCGTTCGCGGGGTTCCAGCGGTAGCGGAACTCGTTCCACTGGCCGAGCGTCGCGCTCGCACCGGTTGCCACCCGGTTCGCGGCGGCATACCCGCCGTTCAGCACGCTGATCGCGCCGCTGGCGGCATTCACCAGGAAGCCGCCCGACGTTGCAATCGCGTCCTTCGAGATCATGAGCCCGAACGCGCACGGGAACGGCGAGCCAGACGGCACGAACATCTTCACCGTCGACTCGAGCACGCCGTTGCCGCCGGCGCTGGCGGCGGCCCACTTGCCCGTGTTGGCGAGGTCGGCCCATGCCTTCGAACGGCCGCCCGAGGCGCGCTCGGTGCAGAGACGAACCATGCGCCCCGCGCCGCCGACGGGGTCGACGCCCGGGTTGACGCCGACGCCGATCACGTTGCCCGCGATCTGGCCCGTGTTCATGACTCCGCTCGTCGCCCACGACGAGATGAACGGCTGGTACCAGACCACCTGGCCGTTCAGGTTGCCCGTGCCGTAGTCGTCGAATCCGGTGACCAGGATGTCCGCGGCGCAGGCACCGCCGACGATCGAGGCGGCAAGCAGCGCGGCCATTGCACTCGCGGGTCTCATGGGGCCAATGTACGGAGGACGGTCACCCGCAGTTCGGCCCCCCGGGCCGATCCATCACCGACCGCCGCCCGGCATCGGCCGGGCGCCGATTCCCGGCCCCCAGCGGCTCGGATCGAACGACGCGGGGGGCTCGATCGCGGGGGCCGCGGGCATGGCCCACGCCTCGGTGCCGAAGGTGAACTCGGCGGATGCGCCGTCCGCGGCACCGGCCGGGGCGGCGGCGCCCAGCGAGGCGGGCGCGACGTTCGCGGGACCGCCTGAACGCGCCACGCCCTGCACCTCGTCGGGCACCCAGTCGTGGTTGTCGTCGCGCACCAGGCCCGCGCGGATCTCGCAGAAGTCGGGCGTGCCGTTCGAGTTCAGGTCCTGCGAGAAGCCCATGGCAATCTCGTAGCCGTCGGCGATGCCGTTCATGTTGCAGTCGGGATCGCACGAATCTGGCACGCCGTTGCCGTCGCGGTCGGTCACCCAGCCGCGTGCGATCGCCTCCGCATCGGGCGTGCCGTCCTGGTCGCAGTCGCCGAAGCAGGCCGCATCGAAGGTATTGCCCTCGCCCGACCACTCGCCGCCGACGGCGGTCTCGGCCGAGCCGCACAGGCGGCTTCCGATGACGCGCAGTCCCGCCCCGCGCGCGAAGAGGCCGCGGCCGGTCTCGCTGGTGTTCGCCTCGAACGTGCATCCCGAGACCTCGGCCGTCCCGCCGAGCACGCATACGGCGCCGCCGGCCTCGATCGCGCGATTGCGCGCAAAGTCGCTGCCGTCGACGCGCACCGACGCATCGCGGCCGAACACCGCGCCGCCCCAGGCGCCGGAGCGCGTGGCATTTCCCTCGAACGTGCACGCCAGGAACGACGCACTCCCGCCCGCGCCGTGCACCGCGCCGCCGAGCGACGCCGCCTCGTTGCCCTCGAAGCGGCATGAGACGAACGACAGCTCGCTTGCATCGCCAAGCACCGCGCCGCCGCTCCCGGCGGTACGGTTGCCCTCGAACGCGCATGCCGAGAAGCGCGCGTCCGCCGCGACCAGCCACGCGCCGCCGCCCTCGTTCCCGGCGATGCGCACGTCCTCCGCCTGCAGGCGCACGCCCTCGGCGCGCAGGCCCGCGCCCATCCGACCGGTGCCGCCCGAGATCGACAGGCCGCGCAGCGACACCGTCGCGTTGCGGTCGCCGAGCACGGTCAGCACCGGCCCATTCCCTCCGCCTCGGATGCTCGTTTCCCCGGAACCCGCGCCCACGATCGTCACGCCGCGCGCCAGCACGCGTGCCCCGCCTGCATGCACGCCGCGCGCGAGGCGCACGGTCATGCCGTCACGGCACGCGTCAAGCGCCGCCTGCAGCGAGGGGTGCTCGGCCGGCACGTCGATCACGCCGTCGTCCACCGACGGCGCGGTCGCCTGCGCCTGGCCCAATGATCCGCCGAACTCCGCCCCGGCCTCGCGCGTACCGAACCCGGCCCGCATGGAGCCGAACGCGACGAACGCCATCACCGTGCCCATCCCCGCCGTGGACGCGAGCGCCCAGAGGCATCGGCCCAAGGTCCCATGGTCGTCGGATGGCTGCCAGCTTCGCCGGGAGGTGGACATGAACGTCGTCCTTGTCGGGAGAGGGGATGGCGGCCGAACGGCAGCCGCGAACCCCTGAACCCTCGGTTCCGCACCGGCGGCCTCCAAGCGGAATCGCCGGGAAACCGCTCCGGCATCCCCGATAATCCACCCCTACACTCGGTCTGTGCGACCTCCCTGGCGCGCAGCACGGCTGGTGCTGGCCGCCCTGAGCCTGGCCCTCGCGGCCTGCTCGGGATGGAGCCAGCCCCGATTCGACGCGGTGCCCGGCCCGGTTCGGACGCTCGACCTCGCGTCCGCCGCCGCGGACGATGCCGAGCCACTCACCCCGGACGAGTGGCGCGCCGTCGACCGAGCGCACGACGCCTACCTCGCGGCGTTCGACCAGGTGCGCAGCGAATCGATCGCCCCGCTCGTGCGCGATGCGCGTGCGCGCGAGCAGAAGGACCTCGAACGCGACGCGACGTTCATGCAGCAGCTGGCGCGACGCCACCGCTCGGCGCTTGCCCGCATCCGTGCGCTCGACGAGGCACTGGCCGCCGACCTGCTGCAGGCGATGCCCACGCGCACCGCGTTCGTCGAGCGCATGGCGAGCCGCCGAGCCGTCGCGCGCGCCGCGTGCGTCGTGGAGGGTCTCGGCGACGGCGACCGCCGCGGGGGCACGATCCTCGACCTCGATCCCGTCGTCCGCGGGATGGAGCTCGATCCCTCGCAGCGGGCCGCCGTCGAGCCCATCCTTGCCGCCTACCGTCGCACGCTCGCTCGCGCCGCCGAGCAGCTGGCCGAGGCACAGGTCGAGCATCCGATCGAGGTGCACGCCGCGCTGGCGGCGGAGGGCCTGGACCAGGCTCGGCTGGACGAGCTGGAAGCGGCGTCCGCCCAGGGGCCGGACCAGCGCAAGGCATGGGATGACGCACGCGCGCGTTCGGACGCCGCGAGACTGGCCGCCGGCCGCACCCGGGCCCGCGCCATGGTGGCCGTCGATGACGCGAATCGTGCGGCACTGGATTCGATCTGCGCCGCACTGCCCGCGGATGCCGCGGCGCGCTTGCGCGACGTCGACGTCGAGCGCCGGGTCTCCGCCCTGCAGCCGCAGGGGCGGTTCGCGATCATGGTCATCGAGGCCGTACCGGAGGTGCGGAGCGGCGAAGCGCCCCGCACCACCGCCGCGGTCCGTGCTGCACGCGCCGCGCTGGCGAGGTTCGACGCCGCCACGGCCGCGGACATCCGCGCACGGCTCGACGCCGGGGCGCGCGGCGAGCCGTCGGCGGATCGCCCCGAGGCGAAGGCGGCAAGCGAAGAGCTCCGCGCGGCGATGCAGGGACTGATGGGCGCTTGGGGTGCCGAGTCGGCCGGCAACGCCGACCGCGAGGACCTGCTGCAGTGGGCGGCCGCCCCGGGCCGGGGCACCGCCGATGAAGTCCGCGATGCGCTCGCGAAGCACCTTGGTCCCGCCGCGGCCGCGCGCGTCGTGGCATCGATGCCCAGCACGGTCTTCGCCGAGGAGAAGGTCGTCCCCGACTTCGACTTCGACAGCGACCTGTCCTTCGCCGAGCAGCTGCTGCTGGCGCCGGGCATGGACCATGCCGCGTTCCGGCGTGCGGCCCGCGCGCTGGGGGCGAAGGACGACGACGCGATGGTGGAGCAGGTGTGGGAACGCCACGAGGCACGCCGCGCAGAGCTCGAGTCGCGCCAGCGCAACGACCTGCGCGCGCTGGAGCAGCGCGCCGTGGAGCTGGCGCGAACGCAGGCCGCGGACACCGATCCCGCGCCCTTCGAGCGGACGATCGCCGAGTACCTGCAGGCCCTCCTGAACGCCGATTCCGAACGCCTGGCTGCCGACGACGAGACCTTCCGCGAGATCGCGATCGTGATCGGCATGCCCGAGAGCGACGTGCGCTTCGCGATGGCACGCGCGGTGAGCGCGGCCCGCCGCGCCTCGCTGCCGTGGCGGCGCTTCCGACAGCCATGGCTCCTTGGGCCGCTCTGGCAGGCGGATGCCGACCCCGTGTCGATGGCCCTGGAGGAAGAGGACGAACTGGTCCGCCAGGCGGCGCTCGGCGTGCTGCTGCCGCACCTGGAGCCCCTGCGCGCCGGCGCGGATGCCGCACGGCGCGCGGGGCTCGAGTCCCTCCGCGACCTCCTCCTCTTCGGCCTGCGCAAGCAGCGCGAGGGCGTGCGGATCGGGAGCCCCGAGACCTACCGCAACGCCCCCGAGGTGCGCGCGATGGTGCGCCGCATCGAGGAGTCCGCCGCCGCGCGCCGGCGCACGGAGCGCGAGGCGATCGCCGCCGTGCGCGGGATCGACGCCGCGCTCGGCGCCGAGTACATGCGGCGCTGGGCACGCGCCACCTTCCCCGACTTCTTCATGGACGGCCACGGCTGGCGCGACGCGCAGGACGTTGCGCTCGCGGCCCCCGCCGCCGCCGGGGCGGATGCCGCGGGCGCACGCGTCGCGGCCGCCGCCGAACGGTGGCGGATCGTCGACCAGGACATGGCCGAACGGCTCTGCGACTGGCAGGACATGCGGGGCACGACGATCGTGCCCGACGGGCTCGACGAGCTGGAGGTCGCCTGCGCGCTTGACCCGACGCTCGGCATGCTGCGCTCGCTGCGCGACGAGAACGCGTGGCGGCTCCTTCGCGAGGCGGCGATCGCAGGAGGCGAGGCGCCTGACCGTCGCATGCGCGACGGACTCTCGGGCGGCTCACTTCCGCGGCCGGTCGCCCCCGCGCCCTGAGCGCGCGCGGCCGTGCCGGCCCGCACCCTGCACCACGTCGTCCACCTTCTTCATGACGAAGAGGTAGTTGAAGCCGCGCAGGAAGAAGTTCTCCTCGACGGCGGTCTTGCGCCAGTTTCCCTTGTCGAGCTTCTGGTTCTGCCGCACCACGCAGATGATGTCGACCGGCACGAAGCTCCGACGCATGATCGCGAAAAGCTCGAAGCCGATCGGCATGAAGCTCCCCGCGCCGCTCCCGGACGGCCCGCCCTTCTTCTTGCGCCAGCTGTCGCTCACGTAGAGCGCCATGTAGCGGCGGTTCTTCAGGACGCGGTGCGCCTCGCCGATCGCGGCCTCCATCGCCGCGTAGTACGCGCGCCCGCCGTCGTCGCCGCCGGCGTCGAGCCTGCCGATGCAGGCCGGGTCGTCCGAGTACTCGATGTGCGTCGAGTACGGCGGGTCCATGAAGACGAAGTCGACGGACTGGTCCTCGAGCGGCAGCTTGCGCGCATCGGCCTTCAGGATGTCCTCGCGCCGGGAGACCAGGTCGAACCCCTTCACCGGCCGCCCCAGGCTCCGGCACACGTCGATCGTGGTGCCGCTGCCGCAGAAGGGGTCGACCACGCGGTCCGTCTCGCGCGTGTAGCGCATCAGGAGCTGCCAGATCACCCACGATGGCGTGGCGCCGGCGTAGTCCTTGTCGCCCTGCATCGTGTGGCGACGTCCCGAGGCATCGACCCAGTCGTAGTGCTGGCTGGGGTACTCCCAGAGCGTCGTGGGGAAGACGCCGAGCGGCGGGCGGGCGGCGCGATGCATGGGCGTCGAGTGTAGGGAGACTGCCTATACTCGCCCCGATGCGCGGATCCCGCGCCATCTTCGCCTCGCTGCTGGCCGTCGCGCTGCTCATCTCGGGCAACGCGGGGTTGCGGGCCCTCCACCTCTCGGTGGCGGCGTGCGACCCGGGCACGGCAGCGGCGGGCTGCGGACACGGGCACGACCACGCCGGCCACCGCCACGAGCACGACCACGGCGCACCCTCCGCGCCGGCCCACGACGAGCAGGACTGTGCCACCTGCGAGCTGCTGCTGACGCTCGCGTCGCTTGCCGGACCGGCGCCCGCCGTCCCGAACTTCCTCGGCCTCGTGGCCGCGGCCGAGCCGGCCGCGCCCGCGTGCCGCCCCGCGCCCGCGCCGCTGCGCGCCCTCGCCGCGCGCCCGCCACCGGCCGCCTGACGAACGACGTGCCCGTCCGCGCGCCATGCGCGGACCACTCTCCCGCACGCCCGCGGGCCGGCTTGGCGCCGGTCCCGCACTGCTTCGTCCCATGCACATGCACGCAGGACGCAGGGCCTCGCGCCCGGCGTTCACCATCGTCGAGCTCATGGTCGTGGTCGGCATCGTCGCCGCACTCGCGGCGCTGGCATTGCCGGCGCTCGCCAGCGCGCGCCGCACGTCGCTCGCGACCGCGGACCTCGCCGTCATGCGCAGCCTGTCGTCGGCGCACGCCTCGTACATGAACCTGAACGAGGATCGCTTCGTCGACGTCGGCCTGCCGCACGGCTCGTCCGGGCAGCCGCAGCGCTCGTTCGTCACGACGCTGCGTCCGTACCTCGACGGCAATGCGCTCGCCTTCCGCAGCCCGCTCGACGCCAGTCCCCACTGGCCCACCGAGCTCGGCGGCGACGGCGAGCCGGTGGTGGCCGGGGCCAACCCGGTCTTCCGCCGCACCAGCTACGGGATGAACAACTGGCTCTCGCGCTCATTCTCGCCCGCGGTCGCCCTCGACGGCCCCGGCGCGGGCGTCGACCGCCTGCAGCAGGTCCGTGATCCCGAGCGGATCGCGTGCTTCCTGCTGATGGCCGAGCGCGGCAGCTATGCATCCGCCGACCACCCGCACGTGGAGCAGTGGGCGAACAGCCCCAATCCCGCGCGCACGGCGGCGACGCAGGTGCAGGTGAACGCAGTCGACCGGCGCACGCCGCAGGTCGCCAGCCTCGCCAACTGGGCCTTCGTGGACGGGCACGTCCGGACCATGCCGTTCGAGGACATCTGGCGATCGGTCGCGGAGAACCGCCTCGACCCGACGCCTCGCTGACACGATCCCATCGCTCAATGACACGCGTGCGCCAGGCGCACAGGACACCATCCATGATTCGCAACGCTTCCATCGTCGCGGCGACCGTCGCCGCGCTCATCGCTCCCGCCACGATCGCCGACGAAGGCCACGCCGGGGACATCGGCCTGGTGGTCGAGGGAGGACGCATCCGCTCCATGCTCGTGGACGCGAAGGGCTTCGGGCCCGAGCAGCGGGCCTTCGAGGGCGAGTTCGGCGCCGACGGCGTGCCGTGGTTCTCGGCGGACCCCGGCTATGACGCCGAGCCCGGCACCTTCCCCGTCGGGAGCCGCGTCGGCGTGCGCTTCGCCGCCGCGCTGTCCGTGTGGGACGGCAGCGGCTTCGTGGCCACCTCGGCCGGCGGCGCCATGTCCGGCGAGCGCCTGCGGCTGAGCTACCTGTCGCTCAACGCCATGTCGGGCGCGGGCCCCGCCCCGGGATTCGACCTTGCGGTGCAGCCCGACGGCGGCTGGCACATCCACCCGTCGATGGAACTGCTCGCGGCGCCCGGCGCCGCCGAGCCGGACGCCGGCGTGTACCTCGTGCAGCTCGAGGTCTACTCCACCGACCCGTCGATCGCCGCATCCGAGTCGATCTGGCTGGTGCTCAACGCGGGCGCATCCGAGGAGGAGCACGAGGCCGCGTACGTCGCCGCACGCGAGATCGTCGATCCGGAAGACTGCGCGGCGGACCTCAACGCCGACCTCGCGGTCGACGGCAACGACCTCGGGCTGCTGCTTGCAGGATGGGGCGAGCCCGGCGCGGCGGACCTGAACGCCGACGGCATCGTGGACGGCAACGACCTCGGGCTGCTGCTGGCGGCCTGGGGCCCGTGCCCCTGACGGACCCCGCCGGCCCCGCTACTTCGGCGCGTTCCAGAAGACCGCGTCGATCGAGGCCGGCGGCTCCTTGATCATCCCCAGCTCCTTGAGCTGGGCCGCGAGCCGCTCCCAGCGCTCGCGCGGCATCCAGCCGACCTCGTCGCCGCTTCCCTTCGGGGGCGCGACGAGGTCGTGCTGCTTTTCCGCGGCGATCGCCATCGCGTCGAGGCCCATCGCGGGATTGAGCCGCGCGATCTCCGGGTTGTACTTCGCGGGATCCGCGAGGTAACGCGTCCATCCCTCGCGCAGCGCGCGCACGAACGCGGCGCACGTGGCGCGCTCGCGCTCGAGGTACGACGCGCTCGTGGCCACCGTCACCGTGTACGGGTCGTAACCGCCCTCGGCGAGCGACAGGAACCTCACCGGCACCTTCTTCAGCTCCATCTGCACCGGCTCGGAGGAGATGAACGCCTGCTGCCCCGCGACCGCGCCGCGCTCGAACGCCGCGAGCCCGGTGCCGGTGGGCACGAGCCTCACCTTGCCGCCCGGGTACTTGAGGTTCAGGTAGCGCACGAACGGCAGGCCCGCCTCCATCGCGACGGTGGCGTCGCTGTGCCACAGCTGCTCGAGCGACGTGTACGGCGACGACGCGGGCACCATGACGCCCATCGGGCTCGTGTGGAAGATCGCGAAGAGGCCGACGAGCTTGCCGCCCTGATCGCGCAGCGTGAGGACCTGGTCGCCGCTCGTGACCGCGAACTCGACCTGCCCGCTCGCGGCCATCTGCGCGGCCGGCGTGCCCGCCGAGCCCTTCACGATCTCGACGTCGAGCCCTTCGTTCGCGAAGAGCCCATCCTGCTGCGCGGCGTAGATGCCGCCGAACTCGGGCTCAGGGACCCAGTTCAGCTGGATGCGGACCTTCGTCGCGCCGGGGGTGCCGGCGCCTTCGCTGGGTGCGGAGCGCGAGGAGTCAAGCGCGACGAAGACGGCGGCCACCGCTCCCCCGAGGGCGACGAAGATGGTGGCGACGCGGAGCGCAGGGTGCATGCGCCCGAGGATAGCCGTGCCTCCGTGGCCGGCCCTCACGCCGCCGAGGCGTGCCAGCGGCGCAGAAGGATCCAACCGCCCAGGCTGACAAGCCCGAAGAGCAGGAACCCCACCACCGCCGCCACCGCCACCGCGGCGAACACCAGGTCGGTGCGGTTCTCGCGCATCGCCGAGAGGATCAGGATGCCGACCGGCGACTCGTCGCCCGCGAACGCGCCGACGAACTCGCCGACGATCGCGCCGATCACCGAGAGCCCGGCCGCCACGCGAAGCCCGGTGACGATCGACGGGATCGCCCAGGGCAGCTCGAGCTTCCACCAGCGCTGCAGCCGCCCCGCCCGCAGCGTGCCGAAGAGCTCGACCAGCCCGCGGTCGGTGCCGCGCATGCCGTCGAGCGTGGCCGCAAGCACCGGAAACACGCTCACGATCGCCGCGCTGGCGACCGCGGTGCGCGGCCCGTAGCCGCACCAGATCACCAGGAGCGGCGCGATCGCCACCAGCGGCACCATCTGCAGGAGCGTCGCGATCGGGTAGAGCCCGCGCATCAGGAACGGCACCGCGGCGAGCACGCTGCCTGCAAGCACGCCCGCGCCGGCGGCGATCGCGAAGCCGATGGCCGCGCTGGTGCCGGTCATCCATGCCGCGCCGGCGAGCGGCCCGCGCATCTCGCCCGCCGCGCGCACCACGTCCATCGGCGCGGGCACCAGGTATGCGCTCGGGCGGAACGCCCAGATGCACACCTGCCACGCGGCCACCAGGAGCACCACCATCACGGCCGGCGGCACGGCCCCGCGAAGGAAGGAACGCACCGCGCTCATGCCGCGCGCCCCCCGCTTGATGCGGCCATGGCCGTCCCGAGCGACTGCAGCAGGTCGGCCATCAGCGAGGCATAGGGCACCGACGCACGCAGCGCCGGCCCGCGCGCGCCGAACCCCGGCTCCACGGTGCGCACGATGCGACCCGGCGCCGGCGCCATCACGAAGATCCGGTCGCCGAGGTACGCGGCCTCGGCGATCGAGTGGGTCACCAGCACCACGGTCATGCCGAGCTCGGCGCGGATCGCGAGCACCAGGTCGTCGAGCACGTGGCGCGTGATCTCGTCGAGCGCACCGAACGGCTCGTCGAGGAGGAGCACCCGCGGCCGCGTCACCAGTGCGCGCGCGATCGCCGCACGCATCCGCATGCCGCCAGAGAGCTGGCCCGGCAACTTGCGGTGCGCGTCGGCCAGGCCCACGAGCCCGAGCATCCCGCGGGCGCGCGCCAGCCGCTCGCGCCGGCGCACGCCGTGCAGCTCGAGCGGCAGCGCCACGTTGCGCACGGTGCTGCGCCATGGGAGGAGCCGCGGTTCCTGGAACGCGATCGCGACCGCCGCGGGGCCGCCCTCGTCGCCCGCACCCGCGCCGTCCACCGTCACCGTGCCGCGCGTCGGGCGGTCAAGCCCCGCGATCATGCGAAGCAGCGTCGTCTTGCCGCAGCCCGACGGGCCCACCAAGACCGCGACCGACCCGGGCGCCACGTCCAGGCTCACGCCGTCGAGCGCCACCGAGCCGTCCTCGAAGGCCCGCGACACGCCGACCGCGCTGATGGCTGCGCCCACGCCGGAGCGCCTCAGGAAGAGGTCACCTTGACGCGCGCGCCCGGGGCGGCGCCATGCAGCGCGCCCACGAGGTCGTCGAGGTCGAGGTCCGACTCGGTGCGCGCGAAGAACTCGACCTCGCGGTCGGCGGGGATGGGCGTCGTGCGAAGGATGGAGATGCCGCGCACGCCCAGCTCGCGCGAGACCGACTCCTGCAGCGCCCCGAGGTCGGCGCCCTTGCGCCCGCGGACGCGGATGCGCAGCACGGTGGTGCGCGTGAGCCACCAGTTCACCAGGTAGACGACCGCCAGCGCGATCGCGGCGAGCGAGTACTCGCTCATGCCGCAGGCAAGGCCCAGGACGGCAGCGATGATCGCGAGGCCCGTCTGCCGCGGATCGTCGAACACGGTGCGGAAGCGCACCAGCCCGCCGATCCCGAACAGCACCAGCGCGATCTCGGCACCGAGGTAGAACTGCTCGGCGGCCTGCACGAGTTCCGCCGCGATGCAGCCGATCAGCGCGCAGGTGACCGTGGCACGGCGCTGCTCGGCGCGTGCCACGGGGTCGGCGGACGTACCGCGGCCCGACGCGGTCAGGGCGACCCCGATGCCGACCGCGGCCAGGAGCCCAAGCACCATGTCCGCCACGTACGGAGCGTGGCGGAAGAGGGCGAACGAGTTCGTGATGATCCGCCAGTCGTCGGGACCGGGCTGCGGGCCCATCCCGTCGCGGCGGCCGCCCTCCTCGGCATCCTCGAGTTCCTTGATGCCCTCGTGCTTGCCGTTGCCCATCGCGGCAGGCGACGGCGGCTGCGTACCGAGCCCGATGCCGACGGAGTTCGCGGCGTCGCGCACCGAGGCATGAGCGTCCTTCGCCCACCCCGCGTCGCCATGATGCGCGCCGCAGGCGGAGAGCGCCGCGCCGGCAAGCACGGCAACGGCGAAGAGCCCCACCATCGATGTCGTCCCGGCGCGGCCGAGTCCTTGGCGCATGCGAACCTCCATGTTCTGCACGTATCGTCCCCGCACGGAGGCCACCTTGCAAGTTCCGACGCGACGAACGCCGCCGACGGGAGCCATCGTCGCCGCCGCGGCGCTGGCGGCGATGATCGTGCTGCCAGCGATCCTGGCACGCCGCGAGGCTGCCCCGGATGCAGCAGGCACGGGGGCGCCGCGCCCCGAAGGCACCGGCTCCGCCGCGCCTGCCGCCGACCGCACCGCCTCCGGCGCGCTCACCGGCGCGCCGCGCGAGCACGGCCATGAACTGCCGCTCTCGGCGCCGCACTGGTACGTCACCATGCACGGCGAGGAGGGCGCGCTGTCGCAGGTCTTCGCGCTCGACGGCACCGGCGCCGTGCTGGGGCCCGTGCTCGGGACGCTTCCCACGGCCGAGGCGCCGCTCGACGAGCTGCGCGGCATGGTGGTCTTCGGCGACGGGCAGCTGGCGGTGATCAGCGCCAAGAGCGCCTCGTCACGGGCGATCCTCTTCGGGGCCCCGAGTGCATCCACCGGCGTGCGCCCGTTCCGAAGCGTGCTGGTCCGGCGCAGCACGTCGAACCCCGCGTTCGTGCATCCGTACCAGCTGGCGGTCGGGCCCGAGGGCGCGCTCTACGCGTCGAACCAGGACACCAACACCATCACGCGCTACGAGGGCATGGGCAGCTGGTTCCGGGGTTCGCCCATGTCGGTGCCATCGGGGCTCTCGGGCTTCGGCACGCTGCTTCCCGGCACGGTGGTGCCCAACGACCAGCAGTCTCCCGAAGGCCTCAACCAGGCGCGTGGGTTCGCCTTCGGCCCCGACGGCCTGCTCTACGCATGCGACCGCGGGCGCGGGCGCATCGCCGCGTACGACCCGCGCACCGGACGCCTGGTGCGCGTCGTGGCCGATGCGCAGGCCGGCATCGGCCACCCGATCCAGCTCGTCTTCTCGCGCGACGGCCGGCACCTGCTTGTCACCGACAACAAGCACAACGGCGTGTGGCGGATCGAGCTGTCCTCGGGCCACGTGCACTCGCTCGTGCGCCCGGGCTCGGGCGGCCTCGACGCCCCCAGCGCCATCGCCGAGCGCGGCGACTTCCTCTACGTCGGCAGCCGCCTGGGCAAGCAGATCCTGAAGTACGACCGCCACGACGGGCGCTTCCGCGGCGTGTTCGCCGACCTGCCATCGAACCCCGAGTTCCTGGTGCCCGTCACGCAGCAGTAGGCGCGCGGCGCAGCGTCCAGCAGCGGTGAATCTTCCGGTTGCGGAAGTCGTCGGGCACCGTGCGCGCGCTGATCTCGCGCACCTCGAACCCGGCCGGGGCCTGCGCCTCGTCGAAGCGCAGCTGGCGCGAGTTGGTGCTGAAGTAGAGCCAGCCGCCGTCGGCAAGGAACCGCGTCGCGAGCCCAAGCAGCCGCGGCCAGTCGCGGTCGACCGCGAAGCTCCCGGCCTCCATGCGCTTGGAGTTCGAGAACGTGGGCGGGTCGAGCACCACGTAGTCGTAGCGCTCGCCGGCCGCCGGGCCTGCCTCCAGGAATTGCAGGCAGTCGGCGGTCACCAGGCGGTGCGCGTCGCCCGGCGCGAACCCGTTGAGCTCGAGGTTTCGCCGCGTCCAGTCCTGGTAGGTGCGCGACATGTCGACCGTCGTGGTCGCGGCCGCGCCGCCGGCGCGCGCGTAGACGGTGAAGCTCCCGGTGTAGGCGAAGAGGTTGAGGACGCGCATGCCCTTCGCGTAGTGGCGGACGATCGAGCGCGTCTTTCGGTGGTCGAGGAAGAGCCCGGTGTCGAGGTAGTCGCTCAGGTTCACCTCGAAGCGCAGGCCCTGCTCCTCGACGACCCGCACCACGCCGCGGTCGTCGACGCGGTCGTACTGCTCGCTGCGATCGGCGATGCGCCCGCGGCATTTCATGTGGAGCCGCGCTCCCGGCACCTGCAGCCCGTCGAGGATCTCCTCCTCGCAGCGGTCCTCGAAGGCGCGCACCTGCTCGGGCGTCTCGTCGCGCGTGCGGCGGTACACCCACGCCACCACGTCGCCGTCGTACCAGTCGACGATCGCCGGGAACTCCGGGATGTCGCGCTCGTACAGCCGGAAGCACGTGATGCCGCCCGCGCGCGCCCATCCGCGCAGGTGCCGGAGCTGCTTCGCGAGGCGGTTGCCGAGCATGCGGCCGAGGCTACCGCGCCATCCGTACACTCGCGCCGACGATGCCGCGCGCACGCACGGACGCCGACGAACGCAGGGACGCCGCCGGCTTCGACCTGCTGGTGCTCACCGTCGCCAACGACGTGCAGCGCCGCTACGCCGAGCGCATGCTTGGCTTCAGGCGGCGCCTCGGAGCGCTTCCCGCGGGCCTGGAGACGCGCGTCGTGGCCGACCCCGGTGGCCGTCGCGTGGGAAGCGGCGGCAGCACGCTCCTCTGCATGGCGGACCTCGCGAAGCGCCGGTCGCTGCACGGGCGGCGCGTCGTCATCCTGCACTCGGGCGGCGACGCGCGCCGGCTCCCGTCGTGGAGCGCATTCGGCAAGATCTGGGTGCCGCTCGGGCGCCACGGCACGGGCATCGGCCCGATGAACGTGCCGGCGCTCTTCGACCTGGTGCTTGCGGAACTCTCGACGCTGGCGCTGCCTGCGGAAGGCGGCGTGGTGGTCGCAAGCGGCGACGCCGCCCTGCGGCTCACGGGCGAGCGGATCGCGCTCGACGGCCGCGATGCGACCGTGGTGGCGTTTCCCGCGGGCCCCGCACGCGCGGCCCGGCACGGCGTGTTCGTGGTCGATCGCCGCGGACGTGTCCGGCGCACGCTGCAGAAGCCGACGCGCGCGCAGCTGGCCGAGGCCGGCGCACTGGATGCACGCGGGCAGGCGCTCGTCGACGGCGGCATCTTCTGCTTCCCGCCCGCCGCATGCACGGCGCTCCTGCGCGGTGCGCGCCCGATGCTTGCCGCCATCCGTCGCGGCGCGCTTGCGCTCGACCTCTACCAGGAGCTCGCCGAGGCGATGGCGTCGGAGGCCACGCGTTCGGGGTACCTCGCACGCTTTGCCGGCGGCGACGGCGACCGCACGCGCCACTCGTTCCTCGCGCGCTTCTTCGACGCCGCGCACCGGGTCCGCCTCTGCACCGCACCGCTCTCGGCAGGCAGCTTCCTGCACCTGGGC
The DNA here is from genome assembly GCA_018883105.1 of Phycisphaerales bacterium. Classification (GTDB taxonomy): domain Bacteria; phylum Planctomycetota; class Phycisphaerae; order Phycisphaerales; family SM1A02; genus UBA966. Next base: position 3,037 of record VEQS01000022.1, on the reverse strand, counting down.
TCCACGCGGGAACTGATCGAGCGCCTGGCTTCCCGCGAGCCGGAACGGGTCTTCCCCGAGCGGCTCGGCCCCGCGCACGCTGGCCTGAAGCCGCACGAGCCGCGCATCACCCATGATCCGGACATGCCAAGCGGCTGCTTCGTGAGCCATGTGCGCGTCCGCGGCGGCATCTGCACCCTGGCCCACGGCATCGACGACGACTGCAAGACCGACGCCGCGCATGGCGGCACGCTGTGCGGACGGCCGCTCTCCGGGCTGCCCGCGCGCACCGGGCGGACGGCCCGCGCCATCTGGGGCCGCAACCCGCACACCCTGTGGCATGCGCGCATCCACCCCGTGGACCGCGAGGGCAACCGGCAGCAGGTGCGCTGGATGATGGACGGCTCGAATGCGCCCGCCGGATGGAAGCGCGCACGCACGGTGTCCTTCGCCGACCTGACGCGCCTCGCGGATCCGGAGCTTGCGGCGCACGAGGACCTGCTGGACCACCACCTGCCGCGCCTGGCGCGCGCGCCCCTCGACCGCGCTCGCGCCTCGGCCGGGCGCGAAGCACTCGCCGCCGATGCGGCGTCGCGCGCACGTGAGCGCACGCTTGCCCTTTCCGCCGTCGGCGACGCCATCGCCGCCGACCTCTCGCTGCCGCCGGAGGTGCGCCGCTTCGGCGTGCGCCGCGACCAGGCGGTGTGGGCAAGCGCGCCGGTGCGCATCGACCTGGCGGGCGGCTGGAGCGACACGCCGCCCCTCTGCATCGAGCACGGCGGCTGCGTGGTGAACGTCGCGGTCAAGCTTGGCGGCACGCTCCCGGTGCAGGCGATGGTGCGCGTCACGGACGAACCCACGGTGTCGGTGCACTCGGTCGACGCCGGGCGCACCGGGCGCTACGCGTCGGTGCGCGAATTGCTCGCCCATGACGACCCCGCGCGGTGGGACGCGCTGCCCAAGGCGGCGATCGTCCTCTCGGGGCTCGTGCCGCGCGACCCGGGCGCGAGCCTCCGCCGACACCTCGAGCGCGCAGGCGGCGGCCTCGCGGTCACGCTCTTCAGCGCCGTGCCGCGCGGGAGCGGCCTGGGCACCAGTTCCATCCTGGGTGCCACGCTCCTGGCGGCGCTCGCACGCGCGGCCGGCCGCGCCGCGTCGCGCGACCGCATCGCCGCGTCGGCGGCGCTCCTGGAGCAGATGATCCGCACGCGCGGCGGATGGCAGGATCAGGTCGGCGGACTTTGGGGCGGCTTCAAGCGCTGCTCGACGCACGCCGGCCGACGCCAGGTGCCTGCCGTGTCCCCGATCGCGGTGCCGGACCGCCTGGCCGAGTCGCTCCGCGCGCGCACGCTCCTCGTCTTCAGCGGACAGCGGCGGATGGCCCGCGGCATCCTGGAGACCGTGGTCCTGCGCTACCTGCGCGGCGAGCCGGCCGTCCTCGCCGCGCGGGACCGGCTCGTCGAGGGCGCCGAGGCCATGGCCGTCGCCCTTCGCGCGGGGGACGCGGACGCCTTCGTCCGGCGGCTCGACGAATACCGCCGGCTCAAGGCGACGGTCGACCCGGCGTCGGTGTCGGACGACCTCACCCGGCTGGTCGCCTGGCTCGGCTCCGGGGTCGAGTCCTGGTCCCCGGCCGGCGCCGGCGGCGGGGGCTTCCTCTATGTGGTGTTCCGGACGCCCGCGGCGGCCCGTGCCGCGGCCGCACGGCTCGCCCGGCGGCCGCCCACTCCACTGGCGAGGGCGTTTCCGTTCGAGCCGGATGACGACGGGCTGCGCTTGGCTGTTCTGTGACGCTGCTCACGCCGTAACTTGGCCAATAAATTCGGCTTCTCCATCAAGCCGAATCCTGCACCCGTCAATTCAGCCCTCGGGCCCTTCGGATACACTCTCCCCCTTCCCAGGGGGCCCCGGAGCCCCCTACGAGACCCACGACAGGACGAACCCATGGCCAAGGCCCAGAACTGGACCCGCTTCATCGCCCCCGTCACGCTTGCCGCGCTCGCCGCGGTGCCCGCCGCCTTCGGCAGCGAGGCTGACCTCCAGCTGCCCCCGATCGACGAGAAGATCGTCTTCGACGTCTTCGGCAAGCCGGTCATGGCTTCGACCCTGATGTGGGGCGGCCTGATGATCGCCATCGTGGGCGCGCTGTTCGGCCTGGTGCAGTACGGGCAGGTCAACGCCCTGCCGGTCCACCCGTCGATGCGCCACGTCTCCAACATCATCTGGGAGACCTGCAAGAGCTACCTCGGCCAGCAGGGCAAGTTCCTCGCCTTCCTGTGGTTCCTGATCGCGGCCGCCATGGTCGTCTACTTCGGGTTCCTGAACCCGATCGGCGGCCACGGGCACGCCAACGCCGCCGGCGATGCCGCGCCCGACCAGCCGGTCGGCAAGTGGGCCGCGGTGGGCATCGTGCTCCTGTGCTCGATCCTGGGCATCCTGGGCAGCTACGGCGTCGCCTGGTTCGGCATCCGCATCAACACGCAGGCCAACAGCCGCACCGCCTTCGCCAGCCTCAAGGGCGACGGGCTGAAGACGCTGTCGATCCCGCTGCAGTCGGGCATGTCGATCGGCATGCTGCTCGTCAGCGTCGAGCTGTTCTTCATGATCGCCATCATGATGTTCCTGCCCTCCAACCTGGTGGGCGCGAGCTTCATCGGCTTCGCCATCGGCGAGAGCCTCGGCGCCACGGTGCTGCGCATCTGCGGCGGCATCTTCACCAAGATCGCCGACATCGGCAGCGACCTGATGAAGATCGTCTTCAAGCTGCCCGAGGACGACCCGAAGAACCCCGGCGTCATCGCCGACTGCACCGGCGACAACGCGGGCGACTCGGTCGGCCCCACCGCCGACGGCTTCGAGACCTACGGCGTCACGGGCGTGGCCCTGATCGCCTTCCTGGCCTACGCGCTCGGCGGCGGCGACGCCTCCTCGCAGACCATGTGCATGCAGCTCATCGTGTGGATGTTCACGATGCGCGCCCTCATGATCGTCACCAGCCTCGTCAGCTACTACGTCAACGAGGCGTGGTCGAAGGCGTCGTTCGGCGGCAAGCGCGAGT
>VEQS01000162.1 GCA_018883105.1 Phycisphaerales bacterium | reverse complement strand
CGCCGCCGGCGCCTCGTGACCAGGCGGACACCGCGTCCTGCCGCGCCTCAGGGGCACGGGCCCCACGCGCCGAGCAGGATGCCGAGGTCCACGCCGTCCACCGCGCCGTTCGCGTCGAGGTCCGCCGCGCACGTCGATGCCGTGCACGCGCCCCACGCGCCCAGCAGCGCGCCGAGGTCCACGCCGTCCACCGAGCCGTCCGCGTTCAGGTCCGCCGGGCACGGTGCGTCGATCGAGGTCACGGTCACGGCGACGTAGTCATGGAACGACTCGTCGGCCGGACGTTCGCCGTAGACGAGGAAACGCACCGTGCCGTCGAAGGCGACGAAGTCGGCCACGTTGCCGCGGATCACGGCCTCGAGCACGTCGTCGCGGTTGCCCGCCCAGCTGTCGGCGTAGCGGTTCTGGCCGACCTGGCCGGCCGGGTTGCCCCACTGCGACTGCGCCACGTTCCAGAGGTACAGCTCGGCCTGCGTGCAGCGGTCGGCGTAGCCCTCCCACGTGATGCGCAGCTCGTCGATGGAGGCAGGCGCCTCGTCGATGCGCACCCGGAAGACGTGCGTGGCCTCGCTGCTCGATGCGACCGCCGGCGTGATGTAGCGGTTGGCGTCGGTGTTGCCGCCCGTCGCATTCGACGTGGCGAGCGCGGCGTACTGGGCCGCGGTGAACGCCGTCGAGACCGGCAGGGCGATCCCGGACACCAGCCCCCACGAGGACGTCTGCGTCCCGGTGGCGAAGTGCGTCACGCCGGCCCCCTGCGAGAAGTCGTAGGTGCGCCGCGTGCCCGGGCCGGTGCGGAAGGCGCCGCTGAGCGCCATCGCCACGTCGCCGTCGGCCGAGCGTGCGGTCACGCGGACGCGCACCGAGCTCCCGACGAGGCCCGCCGGCACGTTCCACGCGAAGGTCCCCGAGTCCGGGATGCCGCTGGCGATCGTCGCCCAGCCCTCGCCGTCCGTGGACCACGCCAGGTCCACCGAGCCGAGGGCACGGTTGTCGGTGTCGGACGCGTTCCAGCGGATCTGCTGCACCGATCCCGCGAGCACCACGTCGCCGGCCGCGGGCGCCTCGACGTTCACCGCCGGCATCGTGCCGACGAATCGCGGCACCTGCTTCACGGTGCAGTGGATCGCGCCCGACGCACCGATGATGCTCGAGCACTGGATCGGCACGATGGTCACGCCCGGGCCCGCCGCCGCGGCCCACTGCGCCATGGCCTGCGTGTCGCGCGCGTTGTACGCGGAGTTCCCTCCCGGGACGATGCCGGTCCCGTACACCGGCACGAAGATCCGGTTGTTGACGCGGTAGGCGTTGGTGTAGGTGAAGTGCGTGAAGCCCGCGTTCCAGGCCGGGGTCCGGAAGACCTCGAAGCCGAGCGCCTGCATGTACGGCACGGCGTTGTTCGTCACGCTGATCGCCGTGGCGTTCGAGCCCGCGATGAACTCCGAGATGATCACGGTGTCCTCGTCCACGAGGTACATCCACATGTCGATGTGACCGGTGCCGTCGACGGTCGAGGGAAGCTGCGGCAGGATGTGCAGCGTGTCGATTCCCTGGAACGCGCCGTGCAGCTCGCGGATCAGCGACTCATTGAAGCCGCCTGCCGCGGGGTTGTCGACGTTCACGAGCGCGGTGCAGAAGCCGCTGCGGTCCGGGCCCGCCTGGAAGTTGCCGCCCGAGTAGTAGAGGCCCTGCGGACGCGCGTTCACCTGCCAGGTGGACTCGGCCAGGAGCGTCGGCACGAAGTTGTCGAGGGGCCGCCCCGGGTAGTAGTGGCTGTCGACGATGCCGAGCGTGCCGCCCTCGAAGACGAAGTGGGGGCCGTAGTCGCGGAGCCAGATCGAGTCGTTGGGGTGCACGATCAGCACCACCTTCGCCATGTCCGCGCCCGCGGCCGCGAAGGCGCTCGCGGCCGAATTCGCCGTCGTCTGGTTGGCCACCACCACGTAGGCGATCTCGTCATGGGCGGTGCTTGCGGTCAGCGCCACGACGCACGCCGTCACCACCGAGTTCCAGCTGCTGCCGTACTGGAACAGCACGCCGCGTGCAGGCGCGTACTCCGGCGGCGACTCGACGAGCGCGACCGCCCCCGTGAGCGATGCCGCGGTTCCCTCCGGCCCGCCGATGCGGACGGGGTAGGGGACGAGCGGCTGGGTCGCGTCGTACGGGGTGCCCCCTTCGCGCACGCGCGTGAGCGTCGATCGATGTTCGCGCTCGAGCGGCGGCTCGGCGAAGGCGGGAAGCGCGGCCGCGGCCGCAAGCAGACAGGCGAGGGTCGGTCGAGTGTTCATGCGGCGGACGCAGGATCGCGTGGCACAACCGTAGCACCGGTTCCCGGTCCTGTCCGGCATTGAGCCCCCGGATCCGGCGCGCGGCGGCGGTTATCCGGCCGGATTCAGCGCTCGAGCAGCCACCACCGAGGCTTCGCCGGCACGCCGCGCCGCAGCCCGAACTCCCGCTCGGCCACGTCGATGACGAACCGCGCTGCCTCGGCCGGATCGTCGGTCACCTTCACGAGGTCGAGGTCGCCGGGCGAGATCGTTCCGTCGGGGATCATCCGGTTGCGCACGAAGTCGTCGAGCTCGTCCCAGTAGGACTTGCCCATCATCACGATCGGGAATCCCGCGATCTTCGCCGTCTGCACCAGGGTGAGCGTCTCGAAGAGCTCGTCCATGGTGCCGTAGCCGCCCGGCAGCACCACGAACCCGTACGAGTACTTGAGCAGCATCACCTTGCGCACGAAGAAGTAGCGGAACTCGACGCAGCGGTCGCAGTAGGGGTTCGGCTCCTGCTCGTGGGGCAGGATGATGTTGCAGCCGATGCTGGGGGCGCCCACCTCGCGCGCGCCGCGGTTGGCGGCCTCCATGATGCCGGGCCCGCCGCCGGTCATCACCGTGAACCCGCCGCGGCCAAGCTCGGCGCCCACCGCTCGTCCCATCTCGTACCAGGGCGTCCCCGGCGCGAAGCGTGCGCTGCCGAACACGGTCACGCACGGACCGACGAAGTGCAGCTTCCGGAAGCCGCGGATGAACTCGGCGCCGATGCGGATCGTCCGCAAGAGCTCCTCCAGGCGCGGCCGCGGACCGGCGAGCATCAGCCGCTCGGGCGGCTGGCCTGCCGGCAGCGGCCCATGCTCGGTGCGCGACTTGTCGACGTCGATCGGGTCCGGACGATTCACGCGCGTGCCTCCCATGCCTCGATGAGCTCGCGTTCCCGCGCCGCGGCCAGCCCCGGCGCGCCCGGCTTCGCGCCGAAGGGGAACGCGTCGCCGCGCTCGCGCGCCCACCACGACAGCGTCGCCTGGACGGTCTCGGCAAGCGGCCGGAACGTGCATCCGGCGGCGAGCGCCCGGGCGCGGCTCACGCTGCCGGCGCCGGCGTACTCCTCGGCCTCGGGGAGCCACAGCGGCAGCCCCATCCAGGGCGCCACGCCTTCCTCGAGCAGGAACTTCTCGTCGACGGGCACGAACTCGACCGCCGCCGACGTGCAGGCCTTGCAGCCATCGACCATCTCGCCGAAGGTGAGCGGCCCCGCCGGCCCGGTGACGTTGAACGTGCCACCATGCCCGTCGGCCACGCACTTCACGGCGAACGCCGCGCAATCGCGCACGTCGACGAATGTCACGAGCGCCTTCGCCGGCGACTTCGGTGCCGGCACCAGCACCTTGCCTCCGCGCGCGATGCGCACGGGCCAGTAGGAAAACCGGTCGGTCGGGTCGCCGGGCCCGACGATCAGCCCGGGGCGCAGGTTCGTGCAGCGCTCGCCGAAGGCCTTCGCGGCCTCGCGCTCGCAGCAGGCCTTGAGCGCGCCGTACGTCTCGTTCGAGACGGCCTTCGATTCCGGGTCCTCGACCGTCGCGAGCGGCGCGCCCTCGTCGGCGCCGGGCACGGCCATCGACGCGTAGACCGACACGGTGGAGATGAAGACGTACTGCCGCGCCGCCCTCGCCAGGATCGAGGCCGACGCACGCACGTCCTGCGGCCGGTACCCCGACGTGTCGATCACGCCGTCCCAGCGGCGGCCCTTCGCCACCTCGGCCTCGAGCGCCTTCAGCCCATCGCCCTTGGCGGGGTCGCGATCGCCGCGGATCTTCTCCAGTTCCGGGAAGAGCTCGGCCTTGGTGCGCCCACGATTGAAGAGCGTCACCTTCCAGCCGCGCGCCTTGGCGGCGTCGACGATCTCCGGGCCGAGGAACGCGGTGCCGCCGAGGATCAGGAGGTCCATGCGCCGGGGATCGTAGGCCCCCGAAGCACGACCGCCGGACGCTTCGGTCCGGCGGTCGGTCGGGCATGTGTGTTGGGTCGGCGGCGGGCGCTCCCGCCGCAGGTCACGTGGGCTGGGCCTCGGCCTTGCGGGCCTCGCCCGCCTGGCCGCCCTTGGTCCCGGCGAAGGAGAGGTACTCCTTGCCTTCCTCGCGGGTGGCGACGATCGCCGTGCCGTCCCCGAAGTCGCCGGCGAGCAGGCGCTCGGCCAGCGGGTCCTCGATGAACTGCGCCAGCGCGCGGCGCAGCGGGCGGGCTCCGAAGTCCGGGTTGTAGCCCTTCTCGATCAGGAAGTCCTTGGCGGCGTCGCTTACCTCCAGGGTCATGCCGCGGGCCTTCAGGCGCTCGCGCACCTTGCCCAGCTCGAGGTCGATGATGTGCGTCAGGTCCGCCTTCACCAGCGGCCGGAACACGATCATGTCGTCGAGGCGGTTGATGAACTCGGGGCGGAAGAACTTCTCCGCCTCGGACTGGAGCGACTTCTTGATGCGCTCGTAGTCCTGCACCTCCTGCCGCTTCTGGAACCCGAAGTTGGCGCCTCCCTTGATGATGTCGGAGCCGATGTTCGAGGTCATGATGATGATGGCGTTGCGGAAGTCGATCCGCCGGCCGAACGAGTCGGTCAGGTGGCCGTCGTCCATCACCTGCAGCAGCATGTTGAACACGTCCGGGTGCGCCTTCTCGACCTCGTCGAAGAGGACGACCGAGTAGGGGCGCCGGCGCACGCGCTCGGTGAGCTGGCCGCCCTCCTCGTAGCCGACGTACCCGGGGGGCGCGCCGACCAGGCGGGAGACGTTGTGCTTCTCCATGTACTCGGACATGTCGAGGCGGATCATCGACTCGGGGTCGCCGAACATGAACTCCGCCAGCGCCTTGGCGAGCAGCGTCTTGCCCACGCCGGTCGGGCCCAGGAACATGAAGCTGCCCATCGGGCGCTTGGGGTCCTTCAGGCCCGAGCGAGCCTTGCGGATCGCGCGGGAGACCTGCTTGACGGCCTCGTCCTGGCTGATGACCGACTTGTGCAGCTCGGCCTCGAGCTGCAGCAGGCGGGCGCTCTCCTCCTTCTCCAGGCGGGTGAGCGGCACGCCGGTCATCTTGCTGACGACCTCGGCGATGATGTTCTCGTCGACCACGGCGTCGACCTCGTTCATGCGGTCGCGCCAGGCCTGCTGCATGCGCTCCTTCTCCTTGCGCATCTTCTCGGCCTGGTCGCGCAGCTCGGCGGCCTTCTCGTAGTCGGCGTTCTTCACCGCCTCGTCCTTCTCGATGGACAGGCGCTCGATGCGGCCCTCCATCTCGGCGAGGTCCGGCGGCTTCGTCATGCTGCGCAGGCGCAGGCGGGCACCGGCCTCGTCGATCACGTCGATCGACTTGTCCGGCTGCACGCGGCCGGTGATGTAGCGGCCCGACAGGTCCACCGCGGCCTTCAGGGCCTCGTCGGTGATGCG
>VEQS01000161.1 GCA_018883105.1 Phycisphaerales bacterium | reverse complement strand
CAGGCGCCGCCGCCCGCGGTCGAGGTCCCGGCCGAGCGCATGCGCGCCTGGCTCAGGGACATGTTCCTGATCCGCGAGTTCGAGGTGCGCTGCATGCAGGCGTACCAGGAGAAGAAGATCGGCGGCTTCTGCCACGTCTACATCGGGCAGGAGGCCGTCGCCGTCGGCTGCACCGCGGCCGTCGAGCACCGCGACCCGATCGTGACCGCCTACCGCGACCACGGGCATGCACTGGCCCGCGGCATGGATCCGAAGCACTGCATGGCCGAGATGTTCGGCCGCATCGGCGGCTGCGCCAAGGGCAAGGGCGGCTCGATGCACATGTTCGACCGCGACAACAACCTGTTCGGCGGCCACGGCATCGTCGGCGCGCAGACGCCGCTCGGCGCGGGGCTCGCCTTCGCGTGCAAGTACCAGGACGAGGTGATCGACGGCGGCCGCAACGGCCGCGTCGCGCTCTGCTTCCTCGGCGACGGCGCCCTCAACCAGGGCGCGTTCCACGAGGCGCTGAACCTGGCAGGCCTGTTCGACCTTCCCGTGATCTACGTGATCGAGAACAACGGCTACTCGATGGGCACCGCGATCGCCCGCGGCACCACGATGGCGCACTCGCTGATCACCAAGGCCGCCGGCTACGGCATCGACGGCTACGTGGTCGACGGCATGGACGTGGTCGAGGTGCACTCGGCGATGAAGCACATCGCCGACAAGTGCCGCGCGACCAGCCGCCCGGCGTTCGTCGACATGCGGACCTACCGCTTCAAGGGCCACTCGATGAGCGACCCGCGCAAGTACCGCACCAAGGAGGAGGAGGAGGTGTTCGAGGCCGGCGACCCGGTCGGGACGCTCCAGGCCCGCCTCATGTCCATGGGCGCGCTGACCGAGGACGGCTGGCGCGCGATGCAGAAGGAGGTTCGCGACCAGGTGCGCGAGGCCGTCGCGTGGAGCGATGCCAGCCCGCCGCCTCCGCTCTCCGAGCTGCACCACGACGTCTTCCTGGAGCCGTGGGGCCCGTACACGGGCAGCAGCCAGCCGGAGATGAACGGCGGCACGCCCAACCCCGCCGGGGTCCGCACGATCGACACCAAGGAGGAACTGCTGTGACCGTCCGCGAGATCGAGTTCCGTGACGCCCTTCGGGAGGCGATGAGCGAGGAGATGCGCCGCGACAAGCGGGTGTTCCTCCTCGGCGAGGAAGTCGCCCAGTACAACGGCGCCTACAAGGTGAGCAAGGGCATGCTCGACGAGTTCGGGCCGCGCCGGATCATCGACACGCCGATCTCCGAGAGCGGCTTCGCCGGCATGGCGATCGGCGCCGCCATGATGGGCCTGAAGCCGATCGTCGAGTTCATGAGCTGGTCGTTCAGCCTGGTGGCGGCCGACCCGATCCTGAACAACGCGCCGAAGATGCTCTACATGTCCGGCGGCCAGTTCGGCTGCCCCGTCGTCTTCCGCGGCAACGACGGCGCGGGCGGCCAGCTCGGCAGCACCCACAGCTGGTGCGTCGAGGGCCTGTACTCGAACGTCCCGGGCATCAAGATCGCGATCCCCTCCAACCCCTACGACGCCAAGGGACTGCTGAAGACGGCGATCCGCGGCAGCGACCCGGTCTTCTTCCTGGAGAGCGAGCGCATGCTCGGCAACAAGGGCGAGGTCCCGGAGGAGGAGTACACGGTTCCCTTCGGGCAGGCGAAGGTCCTGCGCGAGGGCACGGACTGCACGCTTGCGAGCTGGGGCCGCCCCGTGCACTTCTGCATGGAGGCGGCGGCCGAGCTGCAGAAGCAGGGCATCTCGTGCGAGGTCATCGACCTCCGCACGGTGCGTCCGCTCGACATCGGCACCGTGGTGCGCAGCGTCCGCAAGACGAGCGCGTGCGTGGTGGTCGACCAGTCGTGGAGCTTCGGCAGCCCCGGCAGCGAGCTCGCCTCGCAGGTGCACCGCCACTGCTTCGACGACCTCGACAACTACGTGCACCGCGTCCACTCCGCGGACGTGCCCACGCCGTACGCGACGAACCTGGAGCAGGAATACCTGCCGAACGCGCGCCGGATCGCCGAGGCGGTCCGCAGCGCCACCTACAACCTCTGAACGCGGCCGTTTCCCGCCCGCGACCCAACCAGGAACGCCATGCCCATCAACGTGACCATGCCCCGCCTCTCCGACACCATGGAGCAGGGCACCGTCGTCAAGTGGCACGTCAAGCCCGGTGACCGGGTCAGCTCCGGCCAGGTGATCGCCGACATCGAGACCGACAAGGCCACGATGGAGCAGGCCGTCTTCGACGACGGCACGATCGCTCGCCTGCTGTGCCCCGAGGGCCGCCAGGTGAAGGTCGGCGAGGTGATCGCGGTGCTTGCCGAGGAAGGCGAGAACGTCGATGCCGCGGCCTCGGCCCCGGCATCCGCGGCACCCGCGGCCGCCCCGGCGGCGCGGATCCCCGGCGCGGCGGCGGCCGTTGCCCCCGCGGCGGCACCCGCCGTGCGCGGCGAGGTGGTGGCCGACGTGGAGGCGTACGAACCCGAGGGTGCGCGTGCGCGCGTCTCGCCGGTGGCGCGCCGCATGGCGCAGGAGATGGGCATCGACCCGTCGCAGGTGGCCGGTTCCGGCCCCGGCGGGCGGGTCATCAAGCGGGACATCCTGGTCGCGGCGGAGAACCGCGGTGCCGCCGCCCCCGCGGCGCGCAGCGCGCCCGCGCAGGGATTGGTGGCCGCCGCGCCGTCCGCGGCGCCCGCGCCCGCGGCGACGGCCGCCGGCGCGATCGTGCCCGGCGTGCAGAGCGTCGAGGTGCCGGTGTCGAACATGCGCGGCGTGATCGCGCGGCGCCTGGTCGAGAGCAAGCAGCAGGTGCCGCACTACCAGGTGACCATGAAGTTCGCCATGGACTCGCTGACCAGGCTGCGCGGCGAGCTGAACGAGCAGCTGTCGTCGATGGACGTCAAGCTGAGCGTCAACGACTTCATCATCCGCGCCTGCGCGCTGGCGATGGCCCGCAACCCGTTCTTCAACGCCAGCTGGGGAGGCGACCGCATCCTGGTGCACCAGCAGGTGAACGTGGGCGTGGCGATCGCGCTGCCGGAGGAGAAGGGCGGCGGCCTGGTCGTCGGCGTGGTGCGCGACGCCAACCTCAAGAGCCTGCGCCAGATCTCCAACGAGGTACGTTCGCTCGGCGACAAGGCCCGCACCAAGGGCCTCTCCATGGAGGAGATGTCCGGCGCCACGTTCACCATCTCGAACCTCGGGATGTTCGGCGTGGACAACTTCACCGCGATCATCAACCCGCCGAACAGCGCGATCCTCGCCTGCGGCGCGGCGATCGAGCAGCCCGTGGTGCGCAACCACCAGCTCTGCGTCGGCTGGGAGATGGCGGCGACCCTGAGCCTCGACCACCGCGTCATCGACGGGGCGATGGCCGCCAAGTACCTGCAGAGCCTGAAGCAGTTCGTCGAGAGCCCGACGCTGCTCCTGGTCTGAGACCGCGCCCGTGGAGGCGACCGTCCCCATCCTCGGGATGACGCTCGCCGGCTTCGAGGCCGCTGCGCGCGGCCGCGGCATGGTGCCGCCCGACGTGCGCGCGATGTACCGCCGGTTCCACCGCACGGGCGAGGTTCCGCCGGGCGGGTTCCCGTCGTGGGTCGACGATGGACGCCGGCCCGTGCACGCGGTGCACGTCGACGGCGCCACCGCCAAGTTCACGATGGCGCTGCACGACGGCCTCGAGACCGAGAGCGTCGTCATCCCCATGCGCCACCGGGACGGGTCGGTGACCCGCACGCTCTGCGTGTCGAGCCAGGTGGGGTGTGCGATGGGCTGCCGCTTCTGCGAGACCGCGCAGATGGGCCTGATGCGCAGCCTGTCGGCGGCCGAGATCGTGGCGCAGCTGCATGCGGCGCGGTTCGCGGTTGAGGACCCGGTCGCCGGCGCGACGGGATTCGAGATCAAGAACATCGTGTTCATGGGGATGGGCGAGCCCATGGACAACCTCGACGCGGTGGTCGGCGCCATCCGCACGATGACCGACCGCAACGCCTACGGGATCGCGCCGGTGCACGTCACCGTGAGCACCGTGGGCCGTACCGAGGGCATCCGCCGCTACGGCGACCTCCTGCGCGAACCCGGGTTCCACCGGCTGAACCTCGCGGTGAGCCTGAACGCCCCGAACGACCGGATCCGCTCGGAGATCATGCCGATCAACCGCGCCGAGCCGATCGCGCTCCTGATGGCGGCGCTCCTCGAGTTCCCCAAGCGCCCCAACGCGGCGATCTGCATGGAGTACGTGCTGATCCCGGGCGTCAACGACGCGCCGGAGCACTGCGACGAGGTGTGTGCGCTGCTGAGGCCGCTGCGCTGCTCGCTCAACGTGATCCCGTACAACCCGCGCCGCGGCTCGCCCTGGCCGGCGCCGGAGGAGGAACGCGTGCGGGAATTCGTCGACCGCGCCATCGCCAACGGGCAGTTCTGCAAGCGCCGAGGCACCAAGGGTCGCAGCGCCATGGCCGCCTGCGGGCAGCTCGGCAACGCGGCGATCCGCAACCGCCGCTGGGTCGGCGTGGGCGCGCCGGAACCGGCGAAGGAAATCGTCGAGATTCGCGTCGCGGACGCATGAACCTGCCCCCGGGGGACCGGAACCCTGTTACCCTTCGCCGCGTGACCGACCTCGCGATCTCAAGTTATTGCTTCCACCGCCTCGTCAAGGCCGGCCAGTGCCGCCTGGAGGACACCCCGAAGCTGGCCAAGGAGTGCGGCGCGGATGCGATCGAGATCGCCACCGGCGGCTCGCTCGGGCCGCAGCTCGACGAAGCCATGGCCGGCCGGCTGGCCGACGCGGCGGACGAGGCGGACGTGGCGATCGTGGGCTTCGCGCTCGCGGCCGACCTCCTCGACGAGGCCGGCGGCACCGACGAGGCCGCGGTGCAGGAAGTGATCGCGCAGGTCCGCGCCGCGGCGTCGATCGGCGTCGACCGTGTGCGCCACGATGCCGCCTGGCGCGGCGCCGGCGACGACTGCTCCGACGAGGCGTGGGAGGCCGCCCTCTGGCCGCTGACCAAGGCATGCCGCGCGATCGCCACCGCGGGCGCCGCCGCGGGCGTGCGCACCAGCATCGAGAACCACGGGCTGTTCCTCGCCGCCGCCTGGCGCGTGCAGCAGCTGCTGGAGTCCGTGCAGCACCCGAACTTCGGCGTCACGCTCGACCTTGGCAACCTGCTGTGGGCGCCCCAGGACCTGGTCGAGTCGACCCGGTCGCTCGCGCCGTTCGCCGTGACCGTCCACGTCAAGGACTTCAAGCGCAACTCCAGCGACGCGGACGCGTGGCCGAGCTACCCGGGCGGGCCGAAGCTGCTGCCGGTGGCGCTCGGCGAGGGCGACCTGCCGCTCGCACAGCAGATCGACGCGTGCCTCGAGGCCGACGTGCACCCGCTCTGGGTGGCGGAGTTCGAGGGCCCGCACGGCGACGTGAAGGCCCAGGCCCGCCAGTCCTTCGAGTGGCTGCGCAAGGAACTCGGCTGAGTTCCCGGGGCGGGTCGCTTCCTACAATTCCCGTCCCATGCACCTCAAGCGTTCCGACCACGAACACGGGCCGCCGGTCGTCCCGGTGACGTTCATCCTGGAGGACCCCGAGGGCCTCACCGGCACCGGGCAGTCCGAGTGGAAGCTCATGGGCGGCGAGCATGAGTCGCTCCTCGAGCTCGCGATGGACCACGGCATCAACATCGAGCATGCCTGCGGGGGCGTGTGCGCCTGCAGCACCTGCCACGTGTACGTGGAGCAGGGCATGGACTCGCTCACCGAGGCCACCGAGGCCGAGGACGA
>VEQS01000021.1 GCA_018883105.1 Phycisphaerales bacterium | reverse complement strand
AGAGCATGATGATGGAGGACGCCCCCGCGCGCAGCGCGGCGGGCTCCGCCGCCGGCACCTCGGCCGGGACGAAGGGCGGCGACTCCATGTCCTTCAACTCGGGCGCGACGCTCGAGACCGGCGGCGGCGGCAGCGGCCTGCTCGACATCAGCAGCGAGGAGAGCTTCTTCGGCGCGCAGATGATCGAGGAGAGCATGGGCGGCGACGAGGCCGCCGTGAATCCCGACGAGGCCGGCGAGCTCTTCGGCGGAGACGTCGGCTCGGCCGAGCCTGCCGAGCCCGTCACCGCCGGCACCGCACCCGCCATCGCCTTCGGTGCCCAGCAGCTGGCCGAAGCCCGCGACCCGAAGTTCTCCGGCTTCTCGGCCGGGGCGCTGGTGGCCGCCGCGCTCGCCCTCGCCGCCATGGGATGGGCGGTCGCCGAGATGGCCCTCGGCAACTACACCGACATGGGCCGCATGCTTGCGGAGAACTGGATGTACGTCCTCGGCGGCACCGCCGGCGCCGTGCTCCTCTTCGGCGGGATCGGCCTCGGCGTCGGCAAGGCCGTCGGCTGACCGCCACGGCTCCGCGATGCTGCTGACCAGGTACGGCTTCAGGGAATGGGGACTCATCACCCTCGTCTGCGGCGCCGCCGCAGGCGTGCTGGCATGGACGCAGGTCTGGTGGGGCGTCGCGGTGGCCGCGTTCGCGTGGCTGGCGCTGGTCGCGTTCTTCCGCGACCCGCTCGGACGGCGCCCGGCCACCGGTGCGGCCAACGACATGGTGAGCCCCGCCGACGGCCGCGTGTCCGCGGTGATCGACCTCGACCATCACGAGGACATCGGCGGGCCGGCCAAGGTGGTGCGCATCTTCCTGAGCGTGCTTGACGTGCACCTGAACCGCTTCCCCTGCGACGGCATGGTGACGGCCCTGGTGCACCGGCCCGGCCGCTACCTCGACGCGCGCACGGCCGAGAGCGCGAAGGTCAACGAGTCGAACGTCCTGGTGCTGCAGACCGCGGGCGGCGAGCGCATCGGCATCCGGCAGATCTCCGGCGCGATCGCGCGCCGGATCGTGTGCCGGGCCCCGGTGGGCACCCATGCCCGCCGCGGCGAGCGCTACGGGATGATCAAGTTCGGGTCGACCACCGAGCTCATCCTGCCGCGCCCCACGGACGTCACCGTCCACGTCAAGGTCGGCGACCGGGTCACGGGCGGCGTCACCATCCTGGCGACGCTCGGCGCCCCGGGCGCGGCCCGCTCAGTCTCCTGAGTCCGTGCCCGGCCACGTGCCTCGACGCTGCACCACGATGCGGCTGATGCGGTCGATGTGCTCGCCGAGCAGCGCACCCACGGCGGCCGCGAGGTCCGGGCCGCTCGCGGGCCACTCGGTCAGGCGTTCCTGCAGCAGCATCAGCGCGCCGAAGCGCTCGCCGCGGTGGACGAGCGGCGCCATGATCGCGCGGCGGCCAACCAGCGCGCCGCCGCCCGGGGGCGGCACGCGCACCGCCTCGATGGCGGCCTCGAAGGTGCTCGCGACCGGTTCGTTGCCCAGGAGCGGGCACGTCTCGCGCCCGAGGATCGAGAGGGTCGCCTCGGCCTGCGCGCGCGACACGTCGCTGGCGCCGTAGGCCGCCACCGCGTGGTCGCCCCGGCTGTTGCAGAGCCAGATCGCCACGTTCGCAGGCCGGAATCGCGCGAGCAAGTGCTCGGTCGCCACCGTCAGCATGGTCTCCATGTCCAGGTCATGGCAAAGGATGCCACGCAGCTCGGCGGCCGCGACGGCGGCATCGGTGCGCGCATCGATGGCCTCGAAGGCGTGGACGAAGTCATCGCCTGCCGTGCGAAGGCGCTCGCGGGCCTGATGCAGCTCCGTGCGCGCGCCGGCGCGGCTGCGCAGCGCCAGCGCCAGCAGGCGCTCGAGGCGCGCGCAGCGCTCGGCGCCGGCATCGACGCGGCGGGTCTCGGCGGGCGGGGTGGAGCGGGACGGATGCGGGCGGTTGGAGCGCATGGCATCCGGGAAATCGGCGCCGCGACCGGCGGACTTCACGTGCGCCCACGTTCGAAGGCCGCACGCGCCGCCCGGGAACGGAACAGCCGGAACCACCCGCCCGGACCGCGCACTTATCAGGCTGACGCGCCGTGCCGGCGATCCCAGAGCGTCACCGCCTCCGGCGGCCGAGGGTAGATCGGGGCCACGCCCGCAGGATCGCCCGATGCACCCGACGCCTCGAGCGCCACGGCCACGTCGAGGCAGGCACGGGCGCAGACGCGGGCCTCCAGCCAACGGTCCGCCGGCACGTTGGGCCAGAGGGCACGCGCGTGTGCATCTCCGATCGTGAGCACCCCGGGGTCGACGCCCGCCGGCACCAGGGCCGCCTCGAGCATCCGCGGCATGCCCGACTCCATGCGCACCAGCGTTCCCCATGCGTCGGCGCCCTTTGCGGCGAGCAGCACGCGAGCCTCCGCGCCCTCGGCCGGCGCCCAGCAGTGTTCCATGACGAGCGTCCGCGCCGCGACGAGCGCCGAGGGCACCGCGATCGCCCCTGCGCCCGTCGCATCCGCGATCGCCCGCGCCGTGGCGCACGCCACGCGCAGGCCCGTGAAGCCGCCTGGCCCGACCGAGACGGCGACGACACGCAGGCCCCGCGCACCGATCCCTGCCGACGCGCACAGCCGGTCGATCACGTCCATCAGGTGGTCGCCACGGTCATCCGACGGCGGCACGTCGGCCGCCACCACCGGCGCACCCCGCCCCGGCCGCAGCGCCACCGACCCCGATCGCTGCGACAGCTCGATCGCGAGCACCGCGCTCACGGCACGACCGTGGCGGCGACGAAGACGGCACCCTGCCCGGTGGCGGTGTCGATCATGACGGGAACGTACATCGGCCCCTGCCGACCTTGCGCCGCCGTGAAGCGGAACACCAGGTCGACGAAGGAATCGCCGCGGGGCGTGGCGGACACCAGCTCGGCAGCGCCCTCCCCGCCCGGCACGGACATGGCGCGCACCTGCGACCACGCGGGATTCGTCACGCGCCCCTGCGCAGCCGGGTTGAGGTGCTCGATCGTGGTGCGCAGCTCGACGGGAGATCCAGTGCGCACCCTGCCGGCAAGCACGATGCTCTCCGGGACGAACCAGAAGCGCGTGGTGCGGCCCGGATCGAAGCGCGAGCCCGTCGACTCGTGCCGGATGCGAAGCGGCACCTGCGGACAGTCGGCGCGGTCGGTGTCGACCACCCACCACTGCGGAAGCCCCGGAGAACCGAGCTCCTGCGCCCGCCACCGCAACCGGTACTCCGCGCGCGGCGCATCGACCGCGGGGTCGAACCCGACGAAGGCCGGTGCCTTGCCGCCGGCGGCCGTGACGCGGAACGGCGCACCGTCCACCGACGCGACGCGCACCTCGCCCTCCTGCACGCCCTTCAGGGCATCGACGTAGGCGGGCTCCACGCGAACGGGCATCGTGACGTCGGCCTGCATGCGCGCGCGGGCGACGCCCGGGATCCCCTGCAGCGCGATGAGCACCTCCGCATCCTTCTGGCCCGGGGAGCCCGGCACCGCGAGCGTGGCGGTCAGCTCGATCGATGCACCGGGCGCGATGGTGCGCCCGACCACGTCCGACACGTCGGTGCACTTGCAGGACGGCATGGCCCGTGCCACCGTGACGGGAGCGCCCGAGACGTTGCGCAGCATGAAGCGCGCCGGATGGCGCGACCCCGGCGCCACGCGCCCGAAGTCGATGAGGGGAGGTTCCACCATGACCACCGAAGCCTGCACGGCCGCACCAGTGGCCGGTGGGACGGCGACAGGCTGGGCGGGGGCCTGCGCACGGGCCGGGGCGGAAAGCCACGCTGTCGCGGCGAGCAAGACGGCGACGGCCACGCCGCCGAGGCGCGCCATCACAGCGTCCAGAGCCCCAGCAGCTGGCCGAGGTCGTTGCCGTCGACCGCGCCGTCGCCGTTCATGTCGGTGGGGCATCCCACGCAGGCGCCCCAGCTCGCGAGCATGATGCCGAGATCGTTGCCGTCGACCACGCCGTCGCCGTTGAAGTCGCCCGGGACGGGCGGCGGCGCACATGGACCGTCGCCGGCGGCCGGGATGATCTTGTAGATCTGCCCGCCGTGGTCGACGATGTAGAGCTCGCCGGCGGCGTCCTCGCCGAACGAGGCGATCTGGTTGACGGTCGCACCCTCGATCGACGGGGTCATCGCGGAGTTGCGCAGCGTGAACTGGGTCTTGACGCCGTTCTCGAACCGGAACGACCACACGTTGTTGGAGACGTAGTCCGCGAAGAAGTAGGTGCCCTGCAGCTCGGGCATCCGGCAGCCGCGGTACACGTAGCCGCCCGTGAGCGAGAATCCGCCGGAAGTGCCCGTCGAGTGCCCGTAGGTGTGGATCGGCAGCGTGAGCGAGGGCGAATTCGGCGTGCAGCCCGAGAGCCCGGTCGAATTGGCACCCTCCATGCAGCGCCACCCGTAGTTGCGGCCGCCCACGGCACCGGCCGCCTGGAAGTTGACTTCCTCGATCAGGTCCTGGCCGACGTCGGCGATCCACAGGTCGCCCGTCTGGCGGTCGAACGCACAGCGCCACGGGTTCCGCAGGCCGATGGCCCAGAAGGTGTCGTCGGTGGTGTTGGTGCCGCCGACGAACGGGTTGTCCGCCGGCACCGTGTAGAACGGCGAGGCGCCGCCCACGGTCGGCTTGATGCGGTGCATCTTGCCGAGGCGGGTGGTCAGGCTCTGGCCGGCGCCGTTGGGGTCGTTGGCGCTGCCGCCGTCACCGGTGCCCATGTACAGGTTGCCGTCGGGACCGAAGCCCAGCCATCCGCCGTTGTGGTTCGTGAACGGATCGGACCAGGACATCATCACGTCGCCCGACGCGTTCGCGACGTTCGGGTCGCTCGACACCGTGTACCGAGCCAGCACGTTCGTGCTGGCACCGGTGTAGTAGACGTAGAACTGGCCGTTGGTCGCGTAGCCGGGGTCGAATGCCAGGCCAAGGAGACCGCGCTCGTCGCTCGTGCTGGTTCCGCCCGTGACCGCGATCGTCAGGAACGGCGTCGTGCGCAGCGTGTTGGTCGCCAGGTCCACGATCCGGATCCGGCCGGGCTTCTCGAGCACGAAGAGCCGCGACGTGTCGCCGGGCGCATGGGTCACGAACGTGGGCAGCGTCAGCCCGGAGGCGACGATGCGCTTGGTCCGGAGGGCCTGCGCATCGGCGGTGGAGGCCAACGCTGCGGCGAGCACGAGCACGACGGTCGACGTGAGGATCTTCATGGCGAGTCCGGCAACGATACGCCTCTCCGTCGGCGGCGGATCGATCGACCCCCGAAGATGTTCTCGGATGCTTCCCGAGGCAAACGAGCGGCTCCGGCGTGGCGTGGTTTCAGGACCCTACGCCCCCGGCACGGCCCCACCCGGGACGTCGGATGCCCCGCGCCGGATGGCGGCGTCGAGCCGGTCGAACACCCGCTGGTACCGCTCGGCGGCGGCCCGCACGCGCTCCGCGTCGCCGGAACCGATGGCCTCGGCGAGGAGCGGCAGCATCACGGCCGCGTACCCGCTGTCGCGGTCGCTGGCCGCCAGCAGGCTGCGGAACCACGGCCGTCCGTCGAGGCCCGCGGGGTCGATCCATGCGCGATCGAGTTCCACGAGCGCAGCGTCGATGCGTGCGCGTGCAGCCGGCGACAGCGTCGACCCTGCCGTGACGATCGCCGCATCGAGGCGGGCGCCCGCGTCGGCGCTGCGCTGCGCCCGCGCGCGCAGCGCGTCGATCGCACCGGCGGCCGGGCCTTCCGGCGCGCGCGCACGCAGTGCGTCGAGCACCCGCAGCGCATCGTGGCCGTGGCGCGCGGCACCGGCTGGAAGCACCGGTGACTGCGCGAGGATGGCGACGAACGCGTTCGTCATCCGCGTCACCATCAGCGCGGGCTCGTAGTCGGCACCCACGGTCGCGCGGTACCAGGCGATGGTGTCGTAGTTCGAGTGGTAGCTCGACCCCGGTGCGCCGCCCGCACCGATTGCCACGCACGGCACCCCGAGGTGGCAGTTGAACGCCACGTGGTCGGATCCGCCCCCAAGGTCGCCGAAGCCCGGGGCGCGCGTGCCGCCTCGCGTCAGTCGGTCGTAGGCGGTCTCGCCCGCGGCGCCGCGCGCCGCGGGCACGCGCACGGCCGCGCCCAGGAACGCGTCGCGCAGGCTCGGGGACCCCGACGCACCGGGCTCGATCCCCATCGATGCCATGTCGAGGTTGACATAGGCCACGGCGCTGCGCTGCAGGCGCGTGCGGTTGGCCTCGGCCCACTCGGTGCTGCCGAAGATGCCGAACTCCTCCGCGCCCCACGCGGCGAACACCAGCGTGCGCTCCGGCGCCAGGCCGTCGCGGGCCGCGGCAGCGAAGCTCGCCGCGCACTCCAGGAGGGCCACGGTGCCGGCCAGCGGGTCCGCGGCGCCGAAGCCCCATGCATCATGGTGGCACCCGACGATGATCCACTGGTCCGGGTGCGTGCGCCCGGGGATGACGCCGATCACGTTGGCGCTCGTGCGCAGCGCGCGGTCCTGCTCGACCTTCACGCGCACGCGGAGCGCGTCGCCGCCCTCGAGCCGGTATTCGAACGGGATGCCGCCGGTCCAGCCGGCGTCCTTTGGCACCGGCGCGCCGGTCATGCGCCGCACGATCTCGGAGGCGGCCGCGTAGCCGATCGGCTGCACGGGGATGCGCGGCAGCCCGGACTCCTCGAGCACGCGCCGGCGCGTGCCCTCCACCGACGGCCGCATCGGCGTGGTCGGGTCGCCGGGCTGGTCACCCACCAGCACCGAGCCGCGCTGGATGCAGGTGTCGTTCGCCCAGCCGCCCTCGGGCCACACGGGCCCCTTGCCCGTTCCCGAGTCGGCGGGGTCGGTGAAGATCAGGACCGCCGCCGCGCCGGCTTCCTCGGCGAAGCGCACCTTGAAGCCGCGGAAGTTGCCGCCGTAGCGGGCCAGCACGATCTTGCCGCGGCAGTCGACGCCGAGCGCGCGCAGGCGGTCGAAGTCGGCCTTCGTGCCGTAGTTGGCGTAGACGACGCCGGCGGTCACGTCCCCCGGCGCACTGAAGGCGTTCCAGCCGAAGGTGAGCCCCGGGTGCGCCGACGCCGGATCCTCGGCGAGGTTGCGCTCCACCACCGGCAGCGGCACGACGCCGCGCCGCCCGCCGGGAGCATCGGGCAGGTCACCCGCACCGACGATCTCCACGAGCGCCGACAACGGGCGTGGAAGGGGCACCTCGAATTCCTCGACCGTGGTCCGCAGGCCCATCGCCACGAACGCCGCGCGCAGCCGCTCGATGCATCGCCAGTCGCCGTCCGTCCCGGCCACGTGCGGCTCCGAGCCCAGCAGCTCATGCCAGCGCGCCAGGGACGCGGCCGTCGGCACTCGGTTCACCGCCTCGACGCAGGACTCGACCGACGTCCCGCCGGCCCATGCCGGCTGAAACGCCGCCGCGACGCACAGGGCCGCCGCCGCACGCACGGGCATGGACCGCATGCGGCGCACGTGGGACGCTCAGTGCGCCGGTGCCGGAGAGGTGGCGCCGAACACCGCAGGCCACGGGTTCGAGCCATGGCAGGCGCGGCCGGTCTTCTCCACGTAATCCTGGTGGTAGTCCTCGGCGGCGAAGAACGTGCCGCCCTCGACCACCTGGGTCACGATGCGCTTTCCGCCGTAGCTGCCCGCATCGGCAAGTTCCTTGATCGACGCACGCGCCGCCGCGGCCTGCGCGGGCGTGGTGCAGAAGATCGCCGATCGGTACTGGTCGCCGACATCCGGACCCTGGCGGTTCAGCTGCGTGGGGTCATGCATCATGAAGAAGCCCTGCAGCAGCTGGCGGTAGGTGACCTTGGTCGGGTCGAACACCACCTTGACCACCTCGGCGTGCCCGGTGTCGCCGCGGCAGATCTCCTTGTACGTGGGCTTGTCGGTCTTGCCGCCCATGTAGCCGCTCTCGGCGCTCTTCACCCCGGGGCAGAGCTGGAACCAGTGCTCGATGCCCCAGAAGCAGCCGCCGGCGAAGTAGGCGGTCTCGACGGACGTGGTCATGGCGGGCTCCTTGGCGGCGGGACCGGTGGGTGCGGCGGACTGCGCGGCGTCGCCGCGCGCGAGTCCGGTCGGCTCCTTGGTGAAGGCGTCGCGCGGCAGCGTGCCGGCGTCGAAGAAGCGCAGCGCCGCGGAGTTCAGGCAGTAGCGCATGCCGGTCGGCTTCGGGCCGTCGTCGAAGACATGGCCGAGGTGCGCATCGCAGCGGGCGCAGTTGATCTCGTCGCGCACCATGCCGTGGCTCCGGTCCACCTTCTGCGCCACGTGCGCCGGGTCGACCGGTGCGTAGAAGCTGGGCCAGCCGGTGCCCGAGTTGAACTTGTGCTCGCTCGAGAAGAGCGGCAGCCCGCACACGATGCAGGCGTACGTCCCGCGCTTCTTGTTGTCCAGCAGGTTGCCGCAGAAGGCCGGCTCGGTACCGGCGCGCTGCGTCACGCGGTACGCCTCGGGCTCGAGCTTGGCGGCCAAACCCTTGACCGTGTCCTTCGGAAGCGGCGTGACGTCGTATCCGGAGGCGGAGATGCTCTGGGTCTTCTTCATGTCGGGCTGCTGCTGGGAGGAGGCGCCGGCATCCGTGCACGCCCAGGCGTGGCCGAGGCACGGGAGGAACAGGGCCATGGTGATGCGCGCGATGGGGTGCATGTCGGGAACTCCGTTCCGGCAGGATAGGCACCGAGCGTGCCCGACCCCGTGCGCCGCACTACGCTGCGACGCCCGATGGCCCTTGCCGCAGTCCTGACCGCCGCCGCGCTCTGCCAGTCGGCCGCGCCCCCCGGGGCACCTCAGGCGCCCACGGGCACTCCTGCGGCGCCGGTGGTGCCGGACCGCAGCATGCGCCAGGCCGGGCCGGTCGAGGCCGCTCGCGCGCTGGAGGAGTCGCTCGAGCAGGGGCCGCCCCGGGAACTGGCCATCCGCCCGGGCGTGCGCATGTTCCCCGTGGAGCAGCCGCGGATGATGCCGTACCTCGCATCGGCGAACCTGGTCGGCAACCAGTGCCTGCAGTCCGGCGGGCTCATCGAGCAGGACCCGGTCTCCGACGCCGCGCAGGCGGTGAAGAACGCGCTCTCGGAGTACGGCATCAACTACGGCCTGTGGCAGTCGTACGACTTCGTCGGGGTGACGGGCGCGCAGTCGGGCACGCGCAGCACCTTCAACTACTACTCGATGGACTTCTACGGCACGCTGAACGTCTTCTCGACCGACGAGATGGGCGGCACCGCAGGGTGGCTCACCTTCGCCGCGTCGGCGGGAAGCGGCCTGGGATACGACGCCGAGTTCCAAGGCCCGCGCCAGAGCATCGGCGCCCAGGGCTACCCGATGGGCGTCGACTACCAGCAGGACATCTTCGTCGCGCAGCTGGCGTGGCAGCAGTCGTTCCTGGACGGCGAGCTCGTGGTCACCGCGGGGTTCCTGAACCAGGAGTACTACCTCGACCTCAACACGTACGCGAACAACCAGTACAACCAGCTGCTCAACTACGAGTTCGTCACGCCGTCGCTGCTGCCGTGGTCGTTCCAGTCGATGGGCGTGGTGGTGCAGTGGCAGCCGACGGAGTGGTTCTACGCCATGTGGGGAAGCGCGGCCAACAACACGCCGCAGGGCAAGCCGGCGTTCGAGAACCTCTCCAGCGACAACTGGACCAACACCTTCGAGGTCGGCCTGATCGCGGAGGACCTCCTCGGGCTGGGGCCAGGCATCTTCCGGGCCATCCCGTTCGTCGCCACCGTCAACGGCAGCACCGGGGCGGGCGTCGTCTTCAACGTCGAGCAGCGCCTGGGCAAGGACGGCGCGCTCGCGGTCTTCGCCCGCGGCGGCTTCGGCAACCCGAACGTCACGCAGCTCGGTGGCACCGAGGCATCGTTCGCGGGCGGCGTGGTGCTGGTGGGCCCGCGGGACGCTGCCTTCTTCCGGAGCCAGCAGGCCTACCTTGCCGCGGGCTTCTACTGGCTCGATTCGGCGCTTCCGGGCACGCCCAATCCGCAGGAGTACGGCTTCGAGCTCACCTACGTGCTGCAGGTCACGCCCACCGTCACGGTCCAGCCCGACCTGCAGGTCGTCCTCGACCCGACGTTCAACGCCGAGCACGACACCGCGGTGGCGCTGACCCTGCAGCTCAACGTGGTGTGGTGACGGGCGGCGCGGCGGCGGACTCCGGGATCCGCACCTCGACCTCGGCGGTGAACGCGGACTTCGGGTCGAAGCGTTCCTTCAGCACGCGCTCGATGGTCGCCTTCGAGCGCATGGCGCGGCCGCGGAACAGCTCGGCTCCCGCGAACGTGATCCGGACGTCCTCGTCGAGGTCCGCCATCTCGTCGTCGAGCCGCACGGTCACGCCGAGACCCGCCGGCGCCTCCAGGATGCGGATCTCCTGCCCCTCGCGCTCGCACACGACGCGCTGCCCCGCCTGCGCGCGGTCGACGGCCAGCCAGTAGAAGCGCTGCTCGACCACGTCGTCCTGCACCCACACGATCCGGCGCGGCCGCGGGTCACGCACGTGCCTGGCCATCCACGGGATCGCCGACGCATCCTGCCCGTCCATCCAGTGGCCCTTGCCGGGGCGAATCTGCACGTCATGCACGTAGCCGCCCGGGTCGGCGCGCTGCAGGGCGGCCAGGCGCTCGCCCCACGAGGCGGCCACGGTGTTTCGTTCGAACGCGGCGTCGAGCGCGCCCACCTGGATCGAGAACGGCAGGTTGCGGAGGCCGTCGGGCACGGCCTCGTTGGGGTGCCCGGCCATCATCGCCGCGGCAGCGAAGCGGTCCGCCATGCGCGGCGCCAGCTGGTAGACGCCGTCACCGCCGGCGCTGTAGCCCATCAGGTAGACGCGGTCGGGGTCCACGCGCTCGCACATCACGAGGTCCTCGATCAGCCGGTCGAAGAGCGCATCGACATGGCCCTGGTGCCAGAGGTTCCACTCGTTGGTGGGTGCGCGCGGCGCGACGTACACGCCCTCGGGCGGCGAGTAGAGCCGCTTCTGGTTCTCCCACTGCGCGTCGTTGACCGGCGCGGGCGCACCGCCGCCGCCGTGCATCGAGATCCAGAGCGGACGCAGCTCGTCGCCGGCCATGCGGCCGAACTCGCGCGCCCAGATCCGCATCTTCATGCCTGCGGCCGGGATGATGCCCGCCTTCAGCTCGGCGGCACGGTCGGTTCGCTGCGACTTCTGGATTGCCTTCAATGCGGCCTTCGCCGCCGCATCCGCCTGCGCGCGCGACAGTCCGACGGACGCAGTGGGTGCCGTCGCCGGGACGGGAGGCGCGGGGGGCTTTCCCGATTCGGGCGGTGCGAAGAGCAGCACGAACGCTGCAACGGCGGCGGCAGACATCATGGACCGAGGCTACCGGGTCCGCCGCTCAGGACGGCCGCGAGGCGCGCCACGCCGCGGCATCGCGCGCGGTCGGCCGGCCGGCATGCATCGCGGTCGACGACGCTTCGCGCCCGGCATGCTCCGCGGCCGCCGCCAGGTCGCCACGCGCCTCCGCCACGGCCGCCGCGAACTCGGCCGCCTCCCGGTAGCCGGGCACCAGCGTCAGCGCCACATCCAGGCTGCGCGCGGCATGTTCCAGCTCGCCGCCCCATGCAAGGGCCGCGCCGAGCACGAAGTGGATCTCCGGAACCACCATCGAGCGCTCCGCGGCGTCAAGCGCATGCTCGGCAGCGGAATCGAAGTCCCCGAGCTCGAGCGCCGCACGCGCCGCCGCAAGGTGCGGCTCGGGCAGCCCGGGCTCGCGCGCCAGCGCGCGCGCGGCGTGCGCCAGCGACTCCTCCCACCGCCCAAGCCGCGCGCAGAGCTCCGCCATCGTCCGCGCGTGCTCGGGCCGTGCGCCGTGCGCAGCCTCGAATGCGGCGAGCGCATGTGCGGCCTCGTCCGTCCGCCCAAGCCCCGAGAGTGCCGCCACGCGCAGCACCGCGGCATCGGCCGATCCGGGAGCCGCGGCCTCCCATGCGGCCACCGACCGCAGGCAGGCGTCGTGGTCCCCGGCCGCGAACGACGCGTGCGCCAGCGACGACCGGTACCGCACCTCGTCAGGCCGTTCCTCGACCAGCGCCGACAGGATCGGCACGGCCTGCACCGGGCGCCCCGTCGTCATCAGCACCACCGCCTCGTTGAAGCGGCTCTCGCGCCGCGTCAGTTCCACGAGCCGCTTCTGATCATCGCCGAGGTCGGCCATGTAGCCCAGGTCGACGAGCTGCCGCAGCGCATCGGCAGCCTCGAACGGGTCCTGGCGCATCTCCGCCGGATGCTCGCCGGCCTCGCCGGGCTCGGCATCCCATGAGTCGACGGTCTCGATCAGGGGCGCGACGTCGAAAGCCTCGGCGATCACGCGGCCGCCCATGTCCTTGCCCACGGGAAGCCCCAGCGCCGCCAGCGCCGTCGGCGCGATGTCAAGGAGCGTCGGCGCCGCCACCTGCGCACCTGCCTTGAATCCCGTGCCTGCGAGCACCAGCACGCCGAGCGACCGGTGCCACCGGCTCTCCAGGGCGGCGCGCTCCTCCTTGGTCACGTCGGCGATCACCGGGCGGTCGGCACCGGAGTGGAACCCGTGGTCGGAGAGGAGCATCACCGAGGTGCCGGGGCCCGCGGCCTCGAGCAGCTCGCCGAGCAGGCGGTCATGCTCACAGTAAGTGCGGTCCATCACCTCGCCCCATGTGCGCAGGTCGGCGGTGCTGGCGTTCGGCATCCGCGGCGGGCGACAGCCCATGAAGTGGTGGCCGATGGTGTCGATGGTGTCGTGGAACACCATCGCGCAGTCCCAAGGACCGCTGCGGAGCGCCTCGACCGCGGCAGCATGCAGCGAACGCATCCGTGCCAGTTCCCGCGCGAGCGTCGCGGGGCGGTCGTCGCCGCGCGAAGCCTGCGCCACGGTCGGCAGGAACGCGCGCAGCGCCGCGCGGTCGATCGAGGCAGGGCCGACGCGCGCGGCGGCCACGCGCTCGGCGAGTCCCGCCGGCCCATGCACCGCTCCCTCGAGCATTGGCCACGGCGTACCGGGCGAGGACGGCGCACCCTCCATCAGGAGGTTCGAGATGCACGCACCCGCGATCGGCTCGGCCGGGTGCGAGGCATACCAGCCCACCGCATGCACGCGCAGGCCGCGAAGCGTGAGGATGTTCCAGAGCGCGCGCGTCCGGCGGGAGGTGCTCGAGGACACGCGCACGCCGTCTCCCGACGGGCTCGGCTCCACGAAGTTCAGGATGCCGTGGCGATCGGCGGTCTTGCCGGTGGCGATCGTGGACCAAAGCAGCGGCGACAGCTTCGGCTCGAGCGTCCTCAGGTCCGCGCGCGTCCCGGCCGCCACCAGCCGCGCCAGGTTGGGCATGCGGCCGCGCGACATGAGCGGATCGATCACCTGCCAGTCCGCGGCATCCCACCCGAGGATGAGGAGCCGCTG
The DNA here is from genome assembly GCA_018883105.1 of Phycisphaerales bacterium. GTDB lineage: Bacteria > Planctomycetota > Phycisphaerae > Phycisphaerales > SM1A02 > UBA966. The sequence goes on along the minus strand of VEQS01000021.1, from coordinate 10,674 downwards.
CACCGGGCGCGAGGTCATCCGCGCATCCTACGGATCGGCCTCGATCCGGCCAGCGAACGGCTACCGACGCCGACGACCGCGGCCGAGTCCGGCCACGCCCACCATGACCGTCAGCGCGCCGGGGCCGGGCACGACCGTGAGGGCCGCGCCGCCCGTGTCCTGGTAGGAAAGCTCGAGCAGCCGGAACTGGCCCGGCGTGGCGCCGATGAAGATGCGTCCGTAGCCGTAGTGGATCACCTGGGACGTTCCGCCGTTCGACGGGGACCGGAAGCGGAATCCGAAGATGTTGACGGCGTTGAGCTGCCAGTTCCCGGCACCGCCGCCGAAGGTCACGGGGCCGCTGTCGGCGTAGCTGGCCACCGCCTGCACGATGGTGCCCTCGGGGATCGAGGCGCCCGGGCCGGTCGTGACTCCCGGAAGCCGCATCAGGCCCCAATAGGCCGACGTGCCGGGCGCCGTGGTCGGAAAGTTGAACTTCAGCACGCTGCCGGAGTTCGACGACTCGATCTGCAGGTCCCAGCCGGTCACGGCGGTGCTCGAACTGGTCGGGCCCGTCGACAGATTGTCGATGGTGACGAAGACGGACTCCGTCAGCGCCGACGGCGTCCAGTTCATGGTGAAGGTGCGTACCGCGCCGTGCGCGGACGCCACGATCGCCGCGCTCCCCGCCGCGACGGCCATCAGCCGCGCGGACACCCCGCATTGATCAATAGACATCCCTGTTCCCTTTCCCTGACTCGATGTATGGCCCGCACGCCCTGGGCATCGGCGACCTGTGCACCCACTCCATGGCCGGTCTGTCCCGACGATCGCAGGATGCCACGGGCGCGGAGGCGGTCAAGGGAAGCGCATGCAAGATGCGCAAAAATCCGCGCATCCAGAGTCGTTTGCATCGCTTGCCATGCGATCCAGCGTGGATTGGTGCAACGAACACAGCCCGCGCGACCGTTCGCGCGGGCCGTGATGTCGTTGATCTCGCCGAACCGTCAGCGCCTGCGCCGACGTCCGGTGAGAGCCGCCGCACCGAACAGCGCGATCGCGCCGGGGCCCGGGATCGGCATCCCTTCGCCCACGCGCAGCGATGCGCCGGCGACGTCCTGGTAGCCGAAGTGCGTCAGCGTGAACTGCCCTGGCGTGCTGCCGATCACCATGCGGGCCCAGCCGTAGACCAGGCTCTGTGACGTGCCGAGGCGCATGCGGAAGCCGAAGTAGTTCTCGCCGTTGAGCCGCCACTGGAAGGAGCCCGAGCCGAAGCTCATCGCGCCGCCGTCGGAGAAGCTCGACGAAGCCATGATCATCGTGTTCACCGGCAGGTTGGCGCCGCCGCCGGTCGTGTCGCCGGGGGCACGCATGATGCCGTAGTACGGGTTCGGGTTCGTGATGGGCCCCGGCACGGTGGGCGCCGGGAACGAGAAGTCAAGGCTCGTACGTGCGGAAGGCGACGCGATGCGCATGTCCCATCCCGAGACCGATGCCGACGAAGAGGTCGGGCCGGTGCTCAGGTTGTTGAGCGAGACGTAGAGCTCGCCGGACGAAGGCAACGCCCAGTTGACCGCATACACGCGGACGGCGGCCTCCGCGGACCCGGCCCCCACGCCGACGGCGATCGCTGCCGCGGCAAGCGGCAACTTCCCGACTCCAGATGAAATGGACATCTCTTTCCTTTCCCTCAAATTGACGCTCACAGGCGGTGAGCCGCACCCAGGACGCCAATCTCCCACAACGACACGGGGGACGGCAGCCTGCGGCACCTTCAAGGTGCCCCGGTTCCGGCGTGAGGCAAGTCCGCGCTGGAAAATTCCGAAGCCGACCGGGAATATCGGCCCTCACCCGGCAGGCGGGCACAATGAAGCAGGGGCAGCCCGCGAACGGGCTGCCCCTGAGGAGCAGGCAATCGAATCCCGACCAGGCTCAGCGGCGACGACGGCCGGCGAAGCCCGCGAGGCCGAGCAGCGCGATGGCGCCCGGGGCGGGGACGACGGTCACGGATTCACCGGCGTTGCCGTACTCGACGAAGAGCAGGGTGCGGATCCCGCCGTTCGCGCCGATCTGCATGGCGCCGTAGCCGTAGTTGACGGCGCTGGTCGTCTCGTTGTAGAAGCGGAAGCCGAAGTAGTTGATGGCGTTGGCGACCCAGCCGTTCGAACCCACGCCCGTGGCGCTCATGACCGTCGCGGTGCTGTTGGCGAAGAGGCTGGCACCGCTGATCACCGTGCCGCCAGCCAGGCTGCTGGGACCACCGGTCGCCTGCGTCCGGACGTAGGTGGTCGCGGGATTCGGGGCGGTGGACGAGGCGAAGAAGTTCAGGGTCCCCGCGCCGTAGGGGTTGATGTCCCAGCCGCCGATGGCGGTGCTGGACGTCGCGGTGCTCTGCGTCGCGATGTTGATGTACAGGCCGTCGAAGTTAGACGGAATGACGAGGTTGGCGTCCCACCGGACGATGGCGGCGTTGGCGGCAGCGGCGGCGCCCAGGGCGATCATGGACGCGGCGACAGCGTGCTTTTCCAGACGGTTCGAGATACGCATGACGGGAAACTCCAGGTATTGGGAACGGGAAACTGCGAGCACCTGCGAGGCGGGAACCACTTCAGGTGTCCTGCCCCACGGCAGGGGCTCCGTGCGCGGGAACGTCGCGGAGCAAGACGACTATTCCCCAGGCCCGGGCAAACGCAAACAAAACGGCGCAAACCTCGGGAAATTCGGATCCTCCCGCCGGAATCCCAATAACACACGGATTTCCGGCCAAGGGAGCCTCCTCTCGAGCAACCCGGAGCCCCGCGCCACATCACAATGCGCACCCCATGACACCCACCACTGCCGCCGCCTTCAAGTCGCTCCACGCCGCCGGCCTCGCCCCTGCTGCCCTCGACCTCAAGACCAAGGAGCTGATCGCCCTCGCCTGCGGCATCAGCCGCCTGTGCGAAGGCTGCATCGTCCACCATGCGAAGGCCGCCAAGACCGCCGGAGCATCCCTTGCAGAGATCCAGGACACGGTCGACGTGTGCGTGCTCATGGGCGGCGGCCCGGCCACCGTCTACGGCCGCAAGGCCGTCGAGGCGTTCAGCGCCGCGTGAGCAAAGGGACCCGCCGCCCACTTCCGCATGAGGATCCTCCGGTGCCGATCGATGCCGCACTCGCGCTTGTCGCCGCCATGGACGTGACGCCGCCCGCCCCGTGCCCGCCGCTGCCGACCCCCGCGCAGCGCGCCTGGCAGGACATCGGCTTCACCGGCTTCATCCACTTCGGCCCGAACACCTTCACGGACCGCGAGTGGGGCCACGGCGACGAGCCCGCGGCGGTGTTCGACCCGACCGCGCTCGATGCGCGCCAGTGGGTTCGCGTGATGAAGGACGCCGGCATCGGCGGCGTGGTCATCACCGCCAAGCACCACGACGGCTTCTGCAACTGGCCCACCGCGCTCAGCCGCCACTCCGTCCGCTCAAGCCCGTGGAAAGAGGGCAACGGCGACGTGCTGCGAGAGCTGTCCGACGCCTGCCGTGAGGCCGGCATGCGCTTTGGCGTCTACCTCTCGCCGTGGGACCGCAACAACCCCGCGTACGGCACGGGCGAGGCGTACAACCGGTACTTCCGCGACCAGCTGCGCGAAGTGCTCACGTCGTACGGTCCGGTGTTCGAGGTGTGGTTCGACGGCGCGTGCGGCGAGGGCCCCAACGGCAGGCGCCAGCAGTACGACTTCCCGAGCTTCGAACGCACCGTTCGCGAGCTGCAGCCGAACGCGGTGATCTTCAGCGACGTCGGCCCGGACATCCGTTGGGTGGGCAACGAGCAGGGCTGGGCCGGCGAGACGTGCTGGTCGATGCTGAAGGTGAAGGGCCATGGCCGCGGGGCCGACAACCCGCCGCCGACCAAGAGCCTGACGGAGGGCGACGAGGACGGCGAGGCGTGGATCCCCGCCGAATGCGACGTCAGCATCCGCCCGGGCTGGTTCTACCACGCGCACGAGGATGACAAGGTCAAGGGCCCCGCGCAGCTCTTTGACCTCTGGGAGCGCAGCGTCGGCCACAACGCCAACTTCCACCTGAACTTCCCGGTCGACCGGCGCGGGCTGATCCATGAGCGCGACGCTGCCGCGGCGCGCGGGCTGCGCGCACTGGTCGACGCGGCGTACGGGCCGGGCACCGATCTCGCGCGCGGCCGCACGACGGCCGTGAGCCAGGCGCGCGGCACCCACGACGGCAGCAAGGCGGTCGACGGCGACCCCGCCACCTCCTGGGCCACCGCGGACGGCACCAGGGAAGCCACCATCGAGGTGGAGCTCGATCCTTCGCGCGCATTCGACCGCGTCGTGCTGGCCGAGCCGATCGAACATGGCCAGCGCGTCCGGCGCTTCCGCGTCAGCGTGCCCGCGGGCCCCGGACCCTCGGACAACCGCCGCGACTGGCGAACGCTCGCCGAGGGCACCACGATCGGCCACCGCCGGATCGTCCGCGTGCCAACCACCGCCGCGCAGTGCGTGCGGATCGAGATCCTCGACGCACGCGCATGCCCGCTGATCTCGCACGTCGGCGTGCACCGGACGGTGCCAGGGGCGGCGGGGGCGTGGCCGCCGGGCCCACCGCCCGCCCCCTGACTAGCATTCACCGCGTGGCAGCGAAGCCAAGGACACCCGCCGCACGATCGACCCCGCGATCCACCGAGCCAAAGACCGGCAGCGGCTGGACCTTCCTGAGCAACCATGCGCACGTGCTGCTGCTCCTGGCGAAGGAGCCGGAGATCCGCCTGCGCGACGTGGCCGAGCGAGTCGGCATCACCGAGCGCGCGGTGCAGCGCATCGTCGCCGACCTCGAGCAAAGCCGGTACATCGAGCGCGTGCGCACGGGTCGGCGAAACCGCTACAAGGTGCATCCGGAGATGCCGCTGCGCCACCCGATCGAGGCGCACCGGAAGATCGCGAGCCTCATCCACCTCGTCGTCGAGGGGTGAGCGCCGCGCATCGGCTCACTTCGCCGTGCGGCTGCGGATGCGGATCCATCCCACCGCTCCCGAGCACGTCTCCTTGAAGTCCGTCACCGCGTCGTCGGCGAAGAACGTCACCACCCCGTCCGGCGGCGGCACCGCCAGGCCGAGCGGGTCCGGTTGGGTCCATTGCAGCACGCCGTTCATGCGCAGGCTCACCGTGCGCGTCACCGAATCGCGGCTGTAGCGCACCAGGGTCGGCACGCCGATCGGCATGCGGGCGATGCTGGTCGGGCCGAAGGGCGGGAGGAAGGAGAAGAGTGTGCCCTCCTCGCGGCGGTAGAGGCCACGGTCCTCGGCCTGAGAGAACATGTCGACCAGCTTGTTCAGGACGAACTGCGATGCCGACACGCGCAGCGCGAACTCGATGTCGAAGTCGCTCCAGTCCTGCCCGTCCACCGGCACCTTGAGGCCCTGCCCCGGCCCGAAGACGTACGCCCCGCCGGTCACCTTGCCGCCCATCGGCACGGCCGTGACGCCGCTGCCGGAGGAATCCTGGAGGCCATCGTCGAACGAATACTCCCGCACCAGGCTGCCGGGGTCCGAGGCAAGCAGGCAGTCGGGCACCAGCGCCGTCGAGAACGGCACCGGGCCCCACGCGGCGAGAACCTCTCCGAGGTCCACGCCGTCCACCACGCCGTCCTGCGTCACGTCCCAGAAGCCCATTGATCCCCACTCGGAGAGCAGCCCGCCGAGGTCCTGGCCGTCCACCACGCCGTCGAGGTTGCCGTCGGCGAGCGACTTGCGCTCGGACATCAGCGTGCGGACGAGCTCGTCCTTCAGCGACACGTACGCGGCCTGCGCCGGTGCCGGAAGGGTCTGCGAGAGCGGGTCCCAGACGCCGGGCGAGCCGTCCGGCAGCTCGATGCCCGGCTGGTTTGGCGGCACCGGCTCGTCCAGGCGGTAGAGGCGCACGTCGCAGTCGTTCGGCGCCAGGCACGGCGGCAGCTGCCGCACGACGAGCTTCCACTGCCCGCGCCGCACCGCGTACTGGGTCAGGGTCGGGGGAGCGACCACGACGCTGCCGGCCGGGCACTGGTCCGCCATGTCCGGCGGCAGGAAGCAGTACTGCGTGCCGCCGCACTCGACGAGCGCCGCGGCGGGGTCGGTCGACATCAGGTCGCAGTAGTTCTGCACCGGGTACGGCGGCGCGCTCGAGCCGCCGAGCCAGCATCCCCCGTTGTCGGCGCACAGCGTCGGGCTCGTGATCAGGCCGTCGATCACGGTGTTGCCGAGCACGCATGGCCCGACGTCGCCGGTCGCGAAGATCCCCTGCGCGTACATCGCGAAGTTGTATTCGCGGATCGCCGGCTGGCCGGGGTTGGCCAGGTACGGCATCATCGGCTTGCAGTCGATCACGCGGCTCGGCGAGTCGAGCGTCTGCCATTCCACGCCCGCCGCGTCCGCGACCAGCCCGAAGAGGTCGACGATCGAGACCTGGGCGTCCACCGACCGCCCCGGTGACGCCACGCCGGCACCGGCGACCAGGCACATCGAGCGCACGCCCGACTCGTACACCGTCTGCTTCGCGCGCTGCGGCGAGAACGGCAGCAGCACGTTGTAGGCGTACGTGCCGTTGTCGTTCACCACCACGAGCATCACGTTGGCCGCGGCCAGGTCGCCGAGCACGAACTTCCCCCCGGCCCAGGTTCCGAGCCCAAGGTCCGCCAGCATGTTTCCGACCGAGCGGTCGGCCGACTCGACCATCAGCTTGTACTGCTGGCGGAATCCGACGCCGGTGAAGGCGCAGGATGCGTCGTTGGCCGCGGGCCCCGTCAGCATCGGCGGCGGCGGCTGGATCGGCGTGTGCGCCGAGGAATGCGTGGCGAAGGCGATCCACGGCCGGTCGGCGCGTTCGGCGGAGTCGATCCACTCCGCCGTGCGGCGCGACACGAAGTCGGTGAGGTACTCGCGCTGCGGCGCGGGCGGCTGCGTCACGCCCGCCGGCGTGGCGATCGTGCGGTTCCACGCGTAGTAGGCGTTCTCCGTCAGGAAATCGATGGATCCGCACGTCGCGCCGGCGCACGACGTGACCGGCGAACCGTCCGGGTTGACGAGCGGCGTGCCGCCGATCGCCATCGCGTCCAGCGGATGCAGGTCATCGCGGCACGTGCCGTCCGGGAAGCACGCGGCGGCCGTCACGCCGACGCCGCCGATGGTGCCGCACGTGAGCGTGCCTGCCGGCAGCTGGCCGCCGAGCGTCGAGTCGACCGACGGCGGCAGGTCCCAGTAGCCGTCGTAGACGTCGAGCCCCGCGGTCGAGAACGGCGCCTGGTAGCCGAACCCGGGCGGCGTGTTCTCCGGCCCGCCGCCGAGGTGGTACTTGCCGAGCATCCCGGACACGTAGCCCGCCGGGCGCAGGAGCTTCGGCAGCGTGATCTCCGAGGGGTGCAGCTGCACCGCCGGCAGCATCGGGTCCACCACCGCCGTCACCACGCCCGTGCGGAAGCTGTGGCGGCCGGTGAGCATGGCGGCACGCGACGGCGAGCACTCGGGCGTCGCCCAGAAGTTCCGGAAGCTCACGCCCTTCGACGCGATCTCGGCAAGCACCGGCATCGAGGGCGACTCGGGCGCACCGTTCCACCCGTAGGGCGGGAACGACGTCTGGTCCATGCCGATGTCGTCGAGCACGACGACCAGGATGTTCGGCCGGGACGTCTCTCCTCCCGCGGCAGCCGGGGCGGACATGGCGATGGCTGCCGCCAGCGAGGCAGCGACGGCTGCGGATGCCGGCCGGCCGGATCGAGGGCGAATGCCGATGGGACGGATCGGGTGGGCGCTCATGGGAAGGCAGCAATCATCCCCCGGGATGTACACGCTTCCAAGCGGCGAACGCGCAATTCCGCGCGGAATCGCGCATCCTCCACCGGTCAGAACGGGATCACGATGCCGACCTGGCCGCCGTAGCGCTGCTTGCCGGTCACGAAGGCCCCGTCGAATGCGCAGAACGCGGTGATGCCCTCGACCATGGCGAACTCGACTCCGAGCTGGAGCGACACGCCGTAGCGGTCCGGGGGCGGGGTGCCCAGCTGCTGCGTGTCGCCGAGCTGGAAGTCGCTCGTCCATGTCGGGGCCCAGCCGTCGCCCATCGGCAGCTCCGCGAGGAATGCCGCGCCGGCATAGGGCGTGACGACGTTGCGGCCCGACCGCATGGCACGCATGACACGCGCCCCGAGGGTGGGCTGCAGCTCGTTGGCGCTCTGCGCATCGACGGTCATGTTGAGGCTGTCGGCGCCGCTCTCCGAGTAGCCGCCGCCCCAGTACTGCCCCCAGTAGACGCCGGCATAGGGCTGCAGGAAGGTCCGCTCGCCGAGGTCGAGGTTGAGGCCGGCCTCGCCGCCCACGGAAAGCGTCCAGGCGGCGTTCGAGGACGTGGCCGTGCGCTGGATGCCCGGGATCTGCACCTGCCGCGTGCGGTCGATGGTGTCGTAGCCGCCGAGCAGGAAGCCCTGCGCGTACAGCGCGCCGTCGCGCGAGACCGTGCTGCCGTAGATGCCGAGCTGGTAGTTGACGACATCCTCGGTCTGGCTGCCGTAGTCGGCGTGCTGGTTGACCTGGCCGTAGCCGCCGCCGCCGAAGACGCCGACGATGCCGCCGCCGTCGATGTCCCAGTCCGCGCCGAACATGAGCGCGCCGATCGCCGCGTCGTAGCCGTTCTGGTAGCAGTCCTCGCAGCCGACGGTCTCGTAGAACCCGTAGTCGCGGTTCCAGCCCCGCACGCCGTCCCGCGGGGTGCGTCCGTTGAGCGGAGCGCCGAAGTTCGGCTGCACGGGCGCCGGGTCGGGGACGGGCGCCTTTCCCGTGGATGCATCGGACGAGCGCGCAGCCGCACGGCCCACGCTCGAGTTGCGCAGCTGCATCAGCCGGAGCATCGCCGTCCGTCCGGCCATGAACTGCCCGTCGAGCACGACGTCCGGCGTGGCGTACGGGTTGCGCTGGCCGGTCGCGGCATAGGCCGACGTCAGCTGCGGATAGTCGAAGAGAAGCAGCTGGCCGGCGATCGACGACGCATCCGTGTTGCCGGTCACCTCGATCAGGTTGAGGCGGTCGACGATCTCGTTGATCTCCGCGCCGGACACCGTGCCGCAGTCGGTGGCGAACGTGTCGTCGGGGTCGACCGGGCCGAGGCCGGTCAGGGTGATCGTGGCGCCCGTCGCGTTGAAGGCCGTCGTGTACCGGATGGCCCCGCGGTCGACCGACGTGTTGATGGGCAGGTCGATGACGTTGGCGCTCCCGGTCGCCGGATCGAGGACCACGAGCGTCGCGACGCCGAACTGGCCCGTGCCTCCCGTCGAGGCGATCACCCGCCACGTCTGGCTCTGTCCGCGCAGCGGCGCGATCGGCCCCGTCGAGACGCTCGTGTCCACGGTTCCCACGAGCGTGCCGGCCATCGCCGCGGCGCCGGCCGAGGTGATCAGGTCCGCCGCCCGCTGGCCGGGGGCGATCTGCGTGAGGAACAGGTTGGCCGCGTAGGTCGACCCGGCGTCGAAGGCGACGGCGCCGCCGACCCCGAGTGCGCCGGGAATGGCGCTGTTGCGGCCGCTGACGCGCATGATCGAGTCGCTGACGGACAGGTTGCCGGCGACCAGCCCCCTGACGTCGGCATCGGAGCCGAGCACCGCGGAGAAGTCGCCGGCGAAGTCGGCGGTCGCGGCGGTGAAGAACGAGCCGTCGGAGATCACCTCGCCGAGCATCGCGGTCGCGTCCCCGGTGAAGTCGACGGTCAGGTCGCGGAAGGACAGCGAGGTACCGGCGGCGCCCGTCACGGAGGCAAGCCACGACACGTCCTGCCCGGCGATCGCCGAGATGACCGAGGCGTCGGCGTTGGCCGCGAGCTGGACCGACTCCCCGAAGGACATCGAGCCACCGGGGGCGTCGAGCGAGAGCGTCGGCGACCCGACTCCGGTCCCGTCGCCCATCACCAGCCCGGCCGTGCCGAGCTGCAAGCCGCTCGTGATCCCGAGGATGCCGTCCTCGATCGTGGTGTTGCCGGTGAAGCCGGCGATGCCGCGGAGGTTGAGCCGTCCCGCGCCGTCCTTCACGAGGCGAGCGATGCCGTGCGCGGACGGGTCGACGAGCGGACTGGTCAGGTCGCCGATGGTCCCGCTGTAGGTCGCCGTGCCGGCGATGTCGAACGTCACCGCACCGTTCGACTCGATGTCCGCGTCGACGAAGCCATCGGTGCCGCCGAATGCCGACTGCAGGAAGTCGGCATCGCCGATGACGAGGTCCTGCAGGATGCCGTAGTTGAGGATCCCGACGCCGCTGAGCTGGTAGTCGAGGCCGCGGTTCAGGAGGTCCATCTGCAGCGCGGGTGCCGCGTCCTGGCCGGCCTGCATGAACGTCCGGCCGGTGATCGTCCAGTCCGCGCCGAGGTTCCAGCCGCTGAGCGTGGAGCTGGCGAGCGCCGTCGAGCTCCACACGCCGCCGGCAGGGCCAAGCGCGATCGTCTGGCCCGCGCTGGTGAGCTGGATGTCGCTGAACGTCGATCCCAGCAGCGACGTCCAGTTGATGTTCATCCCGCGCCCGGACGAGAGGTCCTGCGTGTCGGAGATGGCGAAGTTCTGGACGCCCCCGCCGGGGCTCCGCACCTCCAGCCTCAGCGTCGACGACGCGGCGAGGTACTCGAGCCTGAACCGGTTGCCGGGCGACCCGGCCTGCGACCAGAACGGCGGATTGGCGCCGGCGGTGAAGCCC
>VEQS01000020.1 GCA_018883105.1 Phycisphaerales bacterium | reverse complement strand
GCCCAGCCTCGGCCCCGCGCTGCGCCTCGTTGACCTGGGAGTAGGCCTGGGAAAGCGAGATCCAGGGAAGCGGATAGAGGGGCTGGATGCGGGCAGCGCGTTCCCACTCCGCAATCGCCTCCCGTTGCCGCTTGGCATACGAGAGCGTCACCCCGAGATTGTTGAAGGCCGCGGCATTCCGCGGATCAAGCTGGATCGCCCGTCGGAGGGTGCGCTCCGATTCCTCGAGCCGTCCCGCGCCCTGGAGCAGAACGCCCATCAGGCTCAAGGCCTCTGCATCCTTCGGACGGATCCGAAGGTGCACGCGGACGAGGTCGATCGCATCGTCCCGGCGGCCCGCGGCCTGCATGGACATCGCGCGCTCCCACAGCACCTGCGCCGAAGACGACGAAGCCACGACGCGATGCTACAGCGCCGGTCGACGCCGATCGCCGAGGCGCGACTCGATCGCGGATGCAACCCGCAGCGCGGTCCCCTCGTCGAAGAGCCGTGACATCACGGTGACCGCACGCGGGGACTTCGGGTCGGCGAAGCCGCAGCGCGCGACCGCGCACGGCTGCCCGCAGGCGTTCGTGAGGAGCAGGATGTCGCCGGCGTACGGCGGGCTCACCACCGCGTCGACCTGGCCGAACCACGCGTGCATCGCCTGCATCGCGCGGCGCCGCAGGCGCGAGGCCTGCACCAGCTCGACCGCCGGGATGAACCACGAGCGACGGAAGGTGTTCGGCCACGCCTCGTCGGCCTGCCAGGAGAGGGTGTCGTCGTCGCCGCTGCGCGTCAGGTCCTCGAAGGCGGCGGCCGCCTCCGCGAGGAGTGGCAATAGGAGCGGTTCCGCGGCGACCTGGGGTGGCGGGATCTCGACCGGCACGGCGCCGGCGTCGCGCAGCGCATCGATGGCGGCACGCAGCGGAGCGGCGTCCGGAGCCTCGAACCACGCCGGCACCCAGCCGACGCGAAGGCCACGAGCATCCTGGCGCATGGACCAGTTGAACGGACGATCGACGCTCGACGGGTCACCCGGGTCGCTGCCGCTGATCGCACCCAGCACGATGCCGCAGTCGCTGGCGCTGCGAGCGATCGGACCGACCTTGTCCATCGACCACACCAGCGACATGCATCCCGTGCGCGGCACGCGGCCGAAGGTCGGGCGCAGCCCACTTGCGCCGCACCGCAGGCACGGGCTGACGATGGAGCCGAGCGTCTCTGATCCGAGCGCAAAGGGCACGATGCCCGCCGCGACGGCGCTCGCGCTGCCGGCACTCGAGCCGCTCGAGCCTTGCTCCGGGTTCCACGGGTTGCGGCACATGCCCCCGAACCAGATGTCGCCGTAGGCCAGCGCACCGACCGAGGACTTGCCCACGAGGACGGCGCCGGCGCGATCGAGCGCCGACACCACCCATGCATCTCGCGTCGGCACGCGATCCTTCCATGGTTCCGCGCCCCAGGTGGTGGGGATGCCCGCGGTATCCAGGATGTCCTTTGCCATCCATGGAATGCCGTGCAGCGGTCCGCGGATGCGGCCGGCGGCAAGTTCCGCATCCATCGCCTCGGCGCGACGCATCGCCTCCTCGGCGGTCACGGTGATGGCGCAGCGCAGCAGCGGGTTGAGCCACTCAAGGCGCGCAAGCGACAGCGACGTGAGCCGCGCGCTGGTCACGAGCCGGGCGCGCAGCATCGCGGCAAGGGTCGGCACGTCGGCGAACGCCAGGTCGTCGTCAAGCGGGGGCGTTCCGGCGAGCTTCAGAAGCGGCAGTTCGGCCGCATCCCCGTCGACCGTGACCGGTGACGCGGGGGATCCGGGAAGCTCGGCGAAGAACGCCTCGGCGGGCGCGAGCTCGTTCGGAAGCGTTCCCGCGGCAGCACGCGACGCGAGCAACTCACGCAGTTCGCCAAGCGTCCGAAGCAGCTGGGCCCGCTCGGCATCCGTGAACACGATGCCCGCGAGCCGCTCCGCATGACGGAGTGTGTCCGCGGAGATCGCGGCCGCTCCGTCGGGCACGGTGGCCGCGGCCTGCCTGCCAGCGCCCGCCAGCGATGCCAGCGGCAGGAGCGCCGAGGCGGAGAGGAACTCACGGCGACGGGGCAAGCCCATCAGGCTACGGGCCATCGATTCGCTGAAACTGACGGGAATGCGTGATGGGCTCCAACGGCTGATTGCGTTCATACGGAGGCGTGACCAACCACGCCGAACCAGGAGTGTCCGAGAACATGAACATCGATCCAGCCCGTGAGGGTTCCGTGTCGCCATCGCACGCCGCAAGAACGGCCCATGCGGCGCTCGGCAGCCTGGCGGCGGTCGCCGCCGCGCTCGCGGCCACCTCGGCCGACGCCGGTGTCCCGGGGGCGATCAGCGTCTCGTCCACCGTCAGCAACACGGCGCTCACGAATGGCAGGTCGCTTGACATCAACGGCGACAGCGTCGGCGACTTCACCATCGTGTTCTTCAACAGCCAGGTGCTGCGCATCGACGGCGTGGGGACGAACGCGACCTCCGACAGCAACGTCTCCACCGGGTTTGCAGTGGACTACACGCTGGCCATCCCGTCGAACCAGACGATCAGCTCATCCACGGCGTGGGCCGTGACGACGGCGCTCGCATCGCTGGGCTCTACCGGGCCCGGCACCGACTACTACGCCGGAATCCGGTTCCTGATCGGCGCAAACACCCACTATGGGTGGGTGCGCTTCAACATTCCGCAGGTCAGCGGGTGGGCAGGCGCCACCGCGGTCTCGGCGGCGTGGCAGACGACGCCCAACCTCGCCATCGCGGCAGGGGCGGTTCCGGCGCCCGGTGCGGTGGCCGTCCTGATCGGCGCAGGCCTGGTTGGCCGCCGGCGACGGACCTGACGCGCGCGGGCGAGTCAGGGCTGCGTGCGCTGGAGCTGAATCAGGCGCCGCGCGGCATCCGGCACGAGGTCGAGCACCGCGGTGACCAGTTCGTGCGTCGCAGGGTCGGATGCCGCCTCGGAGTATGCCTGGGCCTGCGCCGCAAGCTCGTCGGGACCGCACGGACGGAACTCGAACGGGAACGTGGCGCGGTCGTTCGATCCACAGGCAGCGACGAGCGTGCGGAGTGCGTGCTCCGGCAACGGGGTGGTGCCTGCCATGCCGCCCGACAGCCAGCGCCGGTAGGAGCGCATTGAATCGCCCACGTCCTTGAGGAAGCAGCCTGGGGCGACATGGAGCAGCTCGACGCGGTCGTCGCCGCGCACGGCGAGCAGCGGGACCACCGGCGCCAGGAGCGGGAAGACCGTGTTCGCATGCACCGAGCAGCCGAGGTACGTCGCAGCGACCGTCGCGAGCCGCGCCAGGTCCCCCGGGTTCTCGAACGGCACGTCCCCGAGCGGCGCCCACTCGAGCCAGTGCTTCGAGCGATCCACCGTGTCGTTGGCGACGTCCACGTAGAGGTTCCCGACCTGCATGGCATTCTGGAAGTAACGGTCCTTCAGGATGATGAAGACGTCGCGAACCCGGACACCCCGCCGCACAAGGTCCCGCCAGCGCGGATCGGCCGCAAGCCGCCCCAGGACGGCGTCGCGGATGAACTGGCAGTAGCCGACCGGGTAGTCGGCGATGGTCGATGCGCCGGCCAGCGCCGAGGGCATGACCATCGGGGCGGCGGACGCGCGGCTGCGCATCTCGTCGTCGATCGATCGTCGAGCGCGCCCCAGCACCTCGATCAGCCGCGGCATCGACGGCAGGAGGACGTCCGCGGTCGCCGTCTCCTGCGATCCATCCCATCGCAGGTCCATGGCATGCGCGCGCTCGATCAGCTGCTGGAGTCGCGTCGCGGCGGCCACTCCCCGAAGTCTAGGTGACCTCGGGCCGCTTGCACTCGCGCGGCCCTCACCGCACCGTCGCGTCCAGGTCCGGCTTGGTGGTCCAGCGGGGCTTCCAGCCGGGCTTCTCGACGCGCGTGCGCAGGAGCACCGTGTTGTCGAGGTCAAGGTCCGACGTCCAGATCCACTTGGCGCCCGCGAAGTCGTGCTCGAAGAACGGCTGCTTCGGGTCGATCCGTTCCTGCGTGTACTCCGAGGCGTTCGCCCACGAAGCGTCATCGAAGCCTGGCAACTGCCATCCCTCCGGCGCCGGCTCGGTGCGCACCTTCGGGTCGTCGGCCTTGCCGCCGATCGGGCCGTGCATGATGCACTTGGCCTTCCACGAGGCATTGGTCACGGTGCCGTCGGCGAACTTCAGGATGAAGCCGCCGTCTCCGACCTGACGCCCGTACTCGCAGCCGGTCGCCGGGTCGGCGTTGTCCTTGGCGAGCACCGCGATCGTCATCGGGTACTCGGGCAGCAGGTCGACCGACACCACGTTGTGCGGGAGGAAGTCGATCGAGTCGACGGCCACCAGCCGTCCGTTGATCCACATGGCGAACCAGTTGTCGGCATACATCGCGCCGCGCATCGTGTCGGACATCGCCGGCTTGACGATGCCGTCCGGCGGCGGCCCCTTGCGCGGCCCCCGGCGCTCGGGACGGTCCTGCATCGCCCCCGGGCTCACCGTGCGGCGCGGGACGATCCGGTACGAATCGACGACCGTGCCGTTGGCCTCGGCCGCGGCGGCATCGATCGCCGTGCGCACGAACTCGACCGTGGCTGCGTCGGGGGCGACGCGCACGCGGACGTGGCCGGGGCTTCCCAGGATCTTGCCCGACGCGTAGCCGTAGTCGGCGGCGCTCCGCGTGCCGCCGGAAAGGTTGCCCGGCTGCGGCACGCACTGGTAATGGATGCCGTCCCGTTCGCCGTGGACATAGAGGTGGTCGTGCCCATGGAACACGGCCGAGACGCCGTGCTTCACCAGCAGGTCGTGCACGGGCATCGGCCAGCCCGGGCGACGGGCCGCGAAGCCGTCGCTGCCGTCGGCGTTCATGCCGCCCCACTCGAAGTACGGGACGCTCTCGACGCCGCCGCGCGACTCGGCGCCGCCCATGCCGCCCACCAGGTGGTGGATGAACACGAACTTGTGAATCGCCTTGGATGCGGTGAGCGTGCGCTGGAGCCAGTCATACTGCTCGCGGCCGAGGGTGCTGGCCCAGCTGCCGTCGACCGGCTTCAGGGGCTCACGCGGGCCGCCGCCCCCGCCCTCGCCTCCGCCACGCTGGCCGCCGCCGCCGGCCCCGCCGCGGATGCGCTCCGTCGTCGGCCAGAACGGGTCGAGCACCACGCAGAGCGCGTCGCCCCACTCGAACGCGTAGTAGTTCGCGGCGCGGCCGTCGGCCATGCCGGTGCGGCCGGAGTACATGCCGCCCGATGCGTCGCCGATCTCCGGGGCCGGGAAGCGCGCGGTGCGCATGGCATGGCTCCAGCCCGGCATCTCGCCGTCGCGCCCGCCCGAGCCACCCTTCTCCCCGTCGTGGTTGCCGAGCACCATGAAGAGCGGCATCGACCGGCACGCCACGCCGAACCAGTGGCGCTGCGCGTCGTACTGGGCCTCGGCGCGCCGGAACTCCGCGCCGCGCTTGTCGGTCATGAAGGTGTCGCCGAGGTCGACGAGGAAGTCGGCATCCTCCTCGCGGATGTTGAGGAGCGTGCGCTCGTAGGCCGCGGGCGTGACGCCCTGGTCCAGGTGCGAGTCCGCCTGCACGGCGAACGTGAACGGCTTGCCCGGCGATCGGACCGTGTCGAAGGACCCTTCCTCGCCGAACTGTGGTGCCGCGCCCGGCTCGGTGCGCCACCCGAACCGGTAGCGGTAGGTCGCATCCGGAACGAGCCCGTCCATCACGAAGGTCGCGGCAGTCCGGGATGCCATGCGCTGCTCCGGGGTGGTGCGTCGCGCGGGTTCGCCGTCGCGCCAGAATTCCACGAACCCGCTGCGCGACGTCGAGGCGACGATGCTCGCGCTCGTCGACGAACGCGTCGGGCGCACGAGCACCACGTCGTGGTCGTGCGCAGGCACGTCGGTCTTGAAGGACGTCATGCGAGCGATGAGCGTGCCGCGGTCGCCGCGGTCGCCGCGGCCGCCGCGGCCGCCGTCCTGGCGCGGGGCCTCCGCGCCGCCGGCACCCGGGGTGCGCGCGTAGCGCAGTTCGAGCGTGCCCGTGGCCAGCGTGATGTCCTTGACGGCGGCGAGCAGTTCATCGCGTGTCGGGGTGGCCGTGGCGAGCGTCGGCTCCTTGGAGAGCGCGTAGACCGTGGCGACGTACGTCTTCTCGCCGGGTCCCTGCGAGCAGGGCGGCGCGTACTCGGCGCGGCGGCCCACGTTGTTCAGGCCGAACTTGCCGACGGACGCATCTCCCTCGGCGATCGACGCCACGTCCGCGGGAATGCCGTACCGGACCAGGTAGATGCGCTCGAGGTCGTCGGGCGTGACGTGATGGATCGTGAGGGCGATGCCCTTGGTGCCGGCCGGAACGCCGGTCCAGGCGAACGGCGGCGACACCGATGCACCGTCGCAGGTGTGCCTGCGATCGAGCAGGCCGTCGGCCCCGACGCCCGCCGAGCTGAGGACGATGCCGGAGGGCGGCCCGACCGCCGGCCGCGCGCGCGGCGGTCCGCCGCTCCCGGCCCGTCCGCCGCGCGCGCGCGGCATGTGTTCCTCGACCCGCTTCTCGCCGTCCGGACCGACGAACTCGAAGATCACCTTTCCGCCGTCTTCCACGCGGTAGTTCACGAACGACGCCCGTCCCCCGACCTCGTAGCGCAGCGACCACGCCTTCGGGCCGACCTGCTCGAAGCCGGTGATCGATGCGCCCCGCAGCGGCGGAAGCGCCGGCCGCACGCCGTTGGCGCGCGGCTGCGGGATCACCTGCGACTCGTTGCCCGTGCCCTCGAGCTCGACCTTGCCACGGAGGCCGCCGTTGATGTACGGAAACGTCTTCGAGGCGTGGTAGTGGTAGGAGCGCGTGCCGCCGCCGATCCCCTCGCCGGCGGGGACCTCGCAGAAGTGCCCGTTGAGCTCGTCGAGCGGCTCGTGCGAGCCGCACGGGCACGCAAGGTCATCGCCCTTCTTCGCCTTGGGGTCGAACAGGCCATGCACCGGGAAGCCGTCGAGTGCGTACGCGATCGGCCTGCCCTTGCCGACGATCTTCTCGATCGCCAGCGGCGCCGCGTGGTAGTGGTAGTCGTCGCCCCGTCCGCAGTGGCCGCCGAACTCGTCGAGCTCGCCGATCTGGGAGCTGTCGCGCCCGCCGTTGTTCAGCGCATTGAAGATCGGGATGCCGTTGGCGGCAAGCGCCACCGCGCCGCGCATCAGCGCGTTCTTCCCGAGGATCGGCCTGTCGGCCAGTTCCGGCCTCAGCGGGATCTGCCACGCATTCGCCCCGACGTACGGCTGCGGAAGCGGCACCTGCTGCTGCCAGGCGCGGATCCCCACCATCATCGTGGTCTCGAGCGGCGCGTGCGGGAGGCCGTCCGACTCGACGTAGAGCCAGCGTTCGTCGAAGCGCGTCTTCACGAACGGACCGAAGGCGTCGAAGATCGAGGCCTGCGCGGGCTTCCTCGCTGCGTCCTGGGGTTCGGCGGATTCGGCCGGCGACGGCCAGGCGACGATCGGGGCGACCGTCCACTTCCTGGCGTCGTCGTGCACGCCGGCCTCGGGCGGGTGAGCGAGCGCGGTCGATGCGAGCAGCGCGGTGCCGAGCGCCGCTGCGGCGCGCATCCCTCGACTCATGACTGGCCTCCGCGCTTGCCGCCGCGGCCACCACGACCGCCGCCGGCCGGCCGATCGGGTGCCGTCCCCGTGCCCGCGCCCGGCGCAGTGTTGACGCGGGCCATCGGGGCATTGACCGCCGCGAGGTAGGCATCGAGGCGCGCCTCGAGGTCCTTCACCGTGTCGGGATGCTGCGACGCGAGATTCGACGACTCTGCGCGATCCTTGGAGATGTCGTAGAGCGAGACTCGGCCGGAGTCGTAGTTGCGCACGAGCTTCCACGGACCGAGGTAGAAGGCGGATGCCGGGCCGCCATTGTTCAGGTCGTAGTGGGGGAAGTGAATGGCGATGCCCTCGTACGGCCGTGCCACCGCACCCGTGCCCGTGCGGAGGACGGTCGCAAGGCTGCCACCCTCCATGGCCGTGCGCGACGTGAGCGCTGCAGGCTCCTTCGGTGCGGTGCCCGCAAGGTCGAGCAGCGTGGGCAGCAGGTCCATGTTGGTGGCGCGCACGTCGACCACCTTGCCGGCGGGGATCCCGGGCCCGATGACGATGAGCGGCACGCGGATGCCTCCCTCGCTCACGCTGCCCTTTCCTCCGGAGAACGGCGGGTTGGACTGCGAACGCCCGCCGCCGCCACCACCTCCGCCCTGCGCACCGTGGTCAGCGCTGTAGAAGACGTAGGTGCGGTCGGCGATGCCGAGCTCCCGAAGCGTGGCCAGGACGCGGCCGAGCTGCGTGTCGACGTCGCGAGCGCCGGCGATCGCGCCCAACGGCTTGCCGCCGATGCCCGGCACGAGTGCCTTCGCGGCCGAAAGTGCCTCGGGCGTGGCCTCCTCCTCGGCGCCGAACCCGTAGTGCGACAGCTGCAGGTAGAAGGGCTTGCCGGCCTTCACCTGATCGCGCATGAACGCGATGCCACGGTCGGTGATCGCCTGCGCCTGCTTCGGGTTGGGTGCGGTGCCGCGCTCGGGGCCCTGGTTGCTGTTGTTGCCGTCGCAGAGGTCGAAGCCGACCGCACTCGGCGCCTGCCGGCCGACGTGCCACTTGCCGAAGTGGGCGCTGGCGTAGCCGAGGTCCTTGAGGACGGCACCGGTCGTCCGCACGCCCGTAGGCAGGTCCGCGTCCGGCGCGGGCGGGATCATCTTCATCAGCTTGTAGCGCTCATCGACGCTGTCGCCGCCCGGCTCGTTCTGGTAGGTCATGCGCAGCTTCGACGGGCTGAGTCCCGTCACCCAGCTGGCGCGCGACGGCGTGCAGCGTGGCGCCGACACGTAGAAGTCGCTCATCCGCGTGCCGTCCGCGGCAAGCTTCTCGAGGTTGGGCGTGAGCCCCGCGGGCCGGGCGTGCGACGGCGGGGCGCCGTCCATGTCGACCGACGTGCTCGACCAGCCCTGTGCCTCGGCCTGCACGAAGACGAAGTTCGGCCGCGGCGCAGGGGCTTCCGAGGGCGGCGCGGCCGGCTTCGGCGCGGCGGACGGTGCCGACTGCGCGCCGGCAAGGAGGAATGCGCAGGTCAGCGCCGCAAGCGCGGCTGCGACGGGGCGGGCGTGGGGCGTCATGGGGAGTGCTCCGGGAGAACGAGTCGGCCGGCGTCATGATGCGCCGCGTGCCTGAAGAATGCGGGATCGGCCGGCACCTCGCCGACAAGGTCGAGCACCACGGACCGCGGGCCGCCGTTGGCCTGCGGCAGGCGGTCGAGCGACATGCGAACGATGGTGAATGTCTGCGGGTCGAACCAGAGCCGCACCTCGCGCGGTCCGCGCGAGGCGTCCGAGCGACGTCGTGCGACGACCATCTGCACGCGGCGCCCGGCGATCTCCTGCGGCGCGCCTGACTCAACCGAATAGGACCGGATGAGTTCGGGCATGCCGTCGGCCGGGTCGACGAAGGCGATGCCGTGCTGCTCGCCCGGAAGCACGCCGCGGAACCGCGCGGGGTCGTCGCTGACGCGGACCGCGCCCTGCGCAGGCGCGCTCCACGACATGGCGCCGTCGCACCCCACGGCACACGGCGAGCCGGACTCGTCGGCGCCCTCGAGCACGTACTGGCCGGGTGCGCCCACGTGGAGGGTTGCGCCGGCAAGCCGCGGACGGCCACGCTGGCCCTGGGAGTCCTCGCGCCTCGCATCGCGCAGACGGCGCGATGGTTCCTCGACCACGCGGATTGCGTAGGTACGGCGCGTGTCTGGCCGCGACTGCGCCAGTCGCTCGAGCTCTCGCCCGGCGGCCTCGGCCGGCGTTCCGCGGCCCACCAGCACGAAGGCCAGCACCCCCGCCGCGATCACGACGCCGGCCGCGACGGCCCATCGCCGGCCGGCGGAGCCCACGCGGGTCGCCCACGCGCTCCGGCGCCCTTCGCGGGCGTCGCAGAGCTCACGCGAGATGGCGTCATGGACCATGGCCATCGATGCCAGGCGCCGCGCCACGTCCGGATCGGCGACGACCGCGGCGGACAGCTCGGCACGGCCCGCCTCGTCGATCACGTCGTCGAGGAAGGCGTGGACCAGCTCATCGATGCGGTTCGCTTCAATGGACTCGCTCATGCGCGCGCCTCCCGCCGGTGCCGGGTTTCGATGCACTCGCGCAGCCGCTCGCGAACGCGCTGCAGCAGCTTCGATGCGGTGTTCGCCTGCATGCCCATCGCCTCCGCCACCTGCGCGCTGGACAGGCCCGCGCGGTAACGAAGTTCGCAGGCCTCGCGGGCGCGGCGGTCGAGCTCGGACATGCAGTCGGCCAGGTACGACAGGCGAGCCCGCTCCCCGTCGGCGACGTCCACGATGGCTCCGGCAAGCGCGTCCGCAGCGTCGGGACCGAGGAGCGCCGGCCGCCGGTGCCGGCGGCGCAGCGAATCCACCACCTCGTGGCGCGCGATCGTCAGCGCCCACGCCAGGAAGGGGCGGGCCGGGTCATAGCGGTGGTGCGACTCGAGCACCGCCATGGCCACGTCCTGCAGCACGTCGTCGCGTTCCGCCCGGTCGTGGACCATGGCATGCACGAAGGCGGACACCGCGGGCTGCGCCCGCGTCCAGTCAGCCAGCGCGCGACGGGTGGACGGGTCCATCGCATCTACTTCGCCGGACGCGGCCCGACGTGACGGGGAATCCCTCCCGAATCAGCGCGGCGGCGCGGTTTCAGCGGCCCCGCGGCCGATTTCCTCGCGCATCCGGCGGTAGACGGGGGCGAAGCGGCCGCTCTCGCGGATCCCGCGGTCCACCAGCCCGATGGCGTCCTGCGCCCGCCCGGCGCGGATGTAGGAGAGGACCAGCGCCTGGTCGCAGGCCACCAGGTCCTCGGCCGCCATCTTCGGGCGCGCGGCCTCCAGGAACGGGATCGCCTCGGTCCATTCCCCCCGCAGCTGCAGGAGCCGGCCGACGTAGCGCTCGGCCATGCCGCTGTCGGAGAAACCGTGGCCAAGCAGGAAGCGGCCCTCGTCGACCGCGCGCCCGGCGAGCGCGCGGTCGGACCCGTCGAGCGATCCGTTCAGCTTCTCGCGGCAGGCAAGGAGGAAGTACGTGTACTCGAGGTGCCATGAGTTGTAGTCGGGCACCTGGCTGCGCGCAATGCCGTAGAGCGACGCGGCCTCGGACACGCGGTTCTCCCGGAGCAGGATGCGCGCGACCATGCCGGTGAGCGGCCGCGTGGCGCCCGCATGCACCCGGCCGGCCTGCCATTCACGCGCCACGGCGAGGATCGGCGGGGACATCGTGGCCTCGAAGGCGCGGCACGCGCCGTCGAAGCGCGCGAACGCCTCGGGATTGGTACGGCGCATGAACGGCACGCCGAAGAGGATGCGCAGCGTGTGGTTGACGCGGTAGTCGTCGAAGGGGTTCGTGCCCAGGCGCGTCGCATAGGACTGCCACGCGGGGAGCGCGGCAGCCGCCGTGGAATCGACCGC
This sequence comes from Phycisphaerales bacterium, assembly GCA_018883105.1. Classification (GTDB taxonomy): domain Bacteria; phylum Planctomycetota; class Phycisphaerae; order Phycisphaerales; family SM1A02; genus UBA966. The sequence continues at coordinate 12,740 of VEQS01000020.1, read as the reverse complement.
CACCGGCGGCGGCAGCGCCTCCATCGACCGGACCATGGCGAGCGCCGCCTCGGCCTGGCCGCGTACGGACAGGTGCACGTGGTCGTCGAGCAGTTCCCATCCGGCCGCACCTTCGGAACCCAGCTCACGAAACGTCGCCGCGATGTCGCAAAGCGGCGCGCCATGCGCCGCGGCGGCAGCACGGATCGCCTCCTCGGTGGCGCGGATCGGCCGCCAGGGCATGGTGTCCTGGTCACGCGCGTCGAGGAACGCCTCGCGCGCGCCCGCGCGGTCACCGGCGCCGGCCAATCGGCGCGCATCCTGGAAGCGTGCCGCCGCGGCATTCCCCTCGCCGAGCGGTGCCAGGCCGGACTCGTTGCTCGCCGTGGTGCAGACCAGGACGGGAACCCCGGCACCCTTCGCGCACTCGACCATCTGGCCGAGGTGCGTGCCGAGGTTGCGGGCCGCCGCCTCGCGCAGCGGCGAGTCCGCGGCGATCACCGACTGCCCGACCATCTGCTCCATCAGCGTGCGGTCCTCGTCGGCGCCACGGTGGACGACGGCATCGAACGCCTGCACGATCGCCAGGCCGCGCACGGCACGCATCAGGGGCAGCGCCCACGTGGGCATCGTGCCCACCGCGTTGATCGACGCGGTGCCGTAGGCGCCGAAGAACTCGTTGTTGCCGACGTACAGGATGACGAGGTCCGGGTCGTGCCGCACCACTTCCTCCACCATCGAGACGAGCGGGAAGCTCGCCACGGCGGTGGTGCCCATGTTGATGACCTCGACGGTGCGCCCGGGCCACGCGTCCTCGAGCATGGCGCGCAGGAACGACGACATCGCCAGGTTGCGCGGCTGCGGGTAGCCCTTCGCGGCCGACTCGCCGACCAGGAAGATGCGCACCGTGCCGGCGGGCTTCGGCATGAGGAAATTGGTCTCCTCCGCGTAGCCGGGACGCGTCGGGTTGGCGAAGAAGTACGGCTTCGTTGCCGCGGGCTCGACGAGGCAGAGGCGTTCGCCGGGGCGCAGTTCACCGGCCTCGCGGATGAACGCGGGATAGCCGCCCCAGCCGAACATCCGGAGGGCGACTTCCAGGAGAAGCACCAGCGCGACCGGCACGCCCATCGTCGCGGCGATGAAGACGCGCCGCTTCCACGCGGGGAGCGGTCCCTCGGTCGGCAGTTCGCTGGCAGGGGTCGTGGCCGGATCGCGCATGGGCTGCACCGTGGAGATCGACCGTCCGGCCCGGTGCGCTAGAACTGCCGCTCCGGATCGTGCCGGCCGGGAGGCAGCGGCCGCCACATGGACCGCGTGCCGGGCGCCGGGCGCAGTTCGAGCCGGTCACGCCCGGCAAGCCGTGCCGCCACGGCCATCGGCGTCACCACGAGGAAGAAGACCGCCCCCAGTGCCACCGTGCCGAGCGCGGTGCCCACCGCCCAGGTGAAGGCCATCCACGCCCAGTAGGCCGGAAGCCCGGCGCGCGTGCCCGTGCCCGCCGTCACCAAGGCGAAGGCGCCGAACGCCCAGAGGTAGTTCGCCATCGGCCGCGCCGCGGCAAACACGCCCCAGTCGACGAAGCGGAAGAGCGCACCCACGGCGCCCAGCGCGACCGCCGTGACGATCGCCCAGCGCCGCAGGTGATGCGCGTCCGGATGCCAGTCGATGGAGACGATCGCCATCGGGGGTTCCTCAGAAGAGCGTGTAGATGAACGGCGCCGCCTTGGTGCCGCCGAGGATCACCAGGAGCCCCGCAAGCAGCAGCATGATGATCACCGGGATGAGCATGTACTTCTTGTGGGTCAGCACGAAGGCGGTCAGCTCGGAGATGAAGGATCGTCGTGCCATGGGAAGACCTCAGTCGGGGCGGAACGAGCGCTTGTACTCCTCGGCGCCGGGCATCGGGGGCTGCTCGGCCTTGCGCATCAGGTGGCGGCCGACCACCAGCACGTCCATGTCCGTGAGCATGAAGCAGCGGTAGGCGTCCGCGGGCGAATGGACGATCGGCTCCCCGCGGATGTTGAAGCTGGTGTTGACGAGCACCGGGCAGCCGGTGCGCCGCTCGAACGCGGAGAGGATGGCGTGGAAGCGCGGCGATCGCCCGGGGCTCACGGTCTGCACGCGCGCGGAACCGTCCACGTGCGTGATGGCGGGGACATCGCTGCGGCGCGTGCGCAGCCGATCGATGCCGCGGGCTGCCGCATCGCCCGGCGTGGGCGCCAGCCGGTGCGCGGCCGCCACGGAAGCGACGAGCAGCATGTACGGGCTCTCCGCCTCGAGTTCGAACCACTCGCGCTGGCGTCCCTCGATCACCGCCGGCGCGAACGGCCGGAACGACTCGCGGAACTTGATGGCGACGTTCATCCGCCGCTGCATGTCCGGGTCGCGCGGGTCGCCCAGGATCGAACGGTGGCCGAGCGCACGCGGCCCGAACTCGGCCGCCCCGTCGAAGTGGCCGACGATTCGGCCGGCGGCGAGCTCCGCCGCGATCGCGTCCGCGATCGACGACTCGTCGATCAGCTCGAAGCGTGCGCCCGCGGCATCGAGCGCGGACGCGATCTCCGCATCCCCGTACGACGGCCCCAGGCACGACCCATGCTGCGCGTCCTCCGGCGACGGCGTCCGCGGCCGCCCGAGCGTCAGGTGCCAATGCGCAAGCGCCGCGCCGATCGCCCCGCCCGCGTCGCCTGCCGCCGGCTGGATCCAGAGGCGCTCGAACGGCCCTTCGCGCAGCAGGCGCCCGTTGGCGACGCAGTTGAGGGCCACGCCGCCGGCGAGGCACAGGTCGCGTTCGCCGGTCCGCGCGTGCACGTGCCGCGCCATGCGCAGCACGATCTCCTCGATGACGCGCTGGATGCTGGCGGCGATGTCCATCTCGCGCTGCGTGAGCGGCCCCTCGGGCGCGCGCGGCGGGCCGCCGAAGAGCGCGTGGAACCGCGGGCTCGTCATGGTGAGTCCGTGGCAGTAGCGGAAGAAGCGCTGGTCCATCCAGAACGAGCCGTCGTCGTGCAGGCGCACGACCCGGTCGAGGATCAGGTCCATGAAGCGCGGCTCGCCGTAGGGCGCAAGCCCCATCAGCTTGTACTCGCCGCTGTTGACGCGGAAGCCGCAGTAGCCGGTGAAGGCGCTGTAGAGGAGCCCCGGCGAGTGCGGGAAGCGCAGTTCCTCCAGGAGGCGGAGCGAGGCGCCCTCCCCCGTGCCCCATGCGGCGGTGGACCACTCGCCCACGCCGTCGAGGGTCAGGATCGCCGCGCGTTCGAAGGGACTCGGGAAGAACGCGCTGGCCGCGTGGGACTCGTGGTGCGTGGCGAAGTGAATCGGCCCCTCGTAGCCGCCGCCGAGGCCGGCATCGATCTCGCGCGGCAGGTGCAGCTTGCGCTGCAGCCACGGAGGCATGGCAGCCAGGAAGGACCGGAACCCGCGCGGGGCGAAGGCCAGCGAGGTCTCGAGCAGCCGCTCGAACTTGACGAGCGGCTTCTCGTAGAAGACCACCGCGTCGAGCTCACGCGGCGCGATGCCGGCTTGCGCGATGCACCACGCGGCGGCCTGCGCGGGAAACCGGTCGTCGTGCTTTCGGCGGCTGAAGCGCTCTTCCTCGGCCGCCGCCACGAGGCGGCCGTCCTCGACGAGGGCGGCCGCGCTGTCGTGGAAGAACGCGGAGAGGCCGAGGATCCTCATGCGGGGGCGGGGCGAAGAATAGCCCCGGTGCGAGCGGCGCTCGCACCGGGGCGGATTCGTCAGTCCACGAGGAGCGGACGGTTCAGCGGCGGCGACGGCGGGCCACCAGACCTGCCAGGCCGAGGAGCGCCACCGCGCCGGGAGCCGGGACCACCGTGTAGGAGTAGATCGGGTTCGAACCTCCCGAGGTGTACGGGCCGCCCCAGCCGGTCACCGAGACGTTCGGGTTGGCGAGCGCGTCGATCGCGGAGTCGCCGCCGCCGCCGCCCGAGCTGTAGGCGTCGAAGTAGAAGGTGCTGCCGATCGAGAGGCCCAGGGAAGCCAGGCTCATCGTGTAGGTGAGCTGGTTGCCCGCGAACGAGTAGCTGCCAAATCCGGAGCTGTACGTCGCCGCAACCTCGGACCACGAGGTGCCGCTGTAGGCCCAGCGCTGCGCGCCGCCGCCGCCGTCGACCCACGAGCCGACCCAGTAGTTCATGCCGCCGGATGCCGAGCTCATGTTGATCGGGCGGCCCCAGCCGTTGCCGTTCACGCCGGAGTCACCGGCGTTGCTGCCGGTCGAGATGCCGATCATGAACTTGCCCCAGTCGGTGGCGCCGGCGCCGCCGACGGTGCCGTTCACGGTCAGCCGGAAGACAATGTCGGTCGCCGTGTTGGAAACCTCCATGCTGACGAGGTCGAGCGTCCCATTGCCGGTGGCGAGCGACGGATCGATGTCGCCGATCGCGTCGTTGTAGGTCACCTGCGCCTGGGCAGTGGACGCGGCGGCCGTGAGGACGAGCCCGGAAACGAGCGCGAGCGAAAGTCGGGACAGCATGGGAGGGAACTCCTGAGGAACTGATCTGGATTCGGCAGACGAGGGACGGACCGGAAACGCGGCGGATGGGGGAAACGCCGAGAACCGATCCTCCGAAAGGTGCCCCCGGATTCCCAAAGGACAAGCAATCCGTCCCGGAAATCAGCGCCGTGACGGGATTGACTCCGCCGTCGTCCGGAGGACGTAGCGCGGGATCGCCCCGATAGCCTGATAATCCCGCAGTACCCGCATCGGCAGCCGATCGAACCGCTCAATCCGTCCGCGGCACCCACCCCACCCACACCGACACTGCATCGTCCACACGTCGTCGGCGCCGAGCAGCGTGGCGTAGTCGTGCAGCACCTCGTCACCCGCCCGGATCGCGCGCATGGCCTCGAACGCGAGCCGATCCCCGCGCGCAACCACACGAACATTCGGGCGGCACCCGTGGTTGGCGAACGCCCCCAGCTGGCCACTCGGATCGAGGTACCGGTCGCCGGCCAGCCGGAAGCAATTGGCGGCCCGGCGCGGCGAGGAAGACCACCACCGCCACACGGTACGGGCAGTGACAACGCGGCCGATGATCGGCATCACCCGAGCGCCCGCGCGGAACGGGCGCAGGGCAACCAGGCCGCGGCCGTTGACGACCCGCCTGACCTCGAGCCCCCACGGGGCGCCATCGCTGCCCTTGGCGGCCATCCGGCGGATGCTATCGGCCGCACGGACGCACGATCTGTGCCGATTGCGCGCATCCCGTGATGGGTCGGTGGTGCACTTTGCGTTCATTGTCGTGACGGCGGACCCTGTGCGTGCAGGGCCGCCGGGCCTGTGTGCGTTCGATCCATGGGCTGAGCTCGCATGAGCTCAAAGGAGTGTGGCGTGTATGCGTTCGGCTGTCCTGTTGTCATGGGCTGCCGCGTCGGCGTGGGCCAACGCGGCATGGTCCGGCGTCACCGTGACCGGAGGCGACTGGACGTTCAGCGTCAGCCAGGTCGACAAGGCGATGGCGATCATCCGCGACCAAGGTGACGCGGACGTCAACTACCTCGTTTATGCCGGCTCGTCGACGACCTACTCGACGTTCACGCAGTCGGCGAACACGACGCTCGAATGGGGAGCGGCGCCAGGCGTGCTGCGCGTCGACGGCGACCTGTCGAGCGCAGGGACCATCGTGTTCGAGATCCTCGGGAAATCGAACTCAGGGGCGGCAGGTGGGGGATCGGTTGACTTCGACACGACGCTGGTGAAGGGCAACATCGACCTGCGGGTCAATGCCGCGCTGCGGTTCGTGGTGGGTCCCGGCGTCACGTTCGAGCGCGGCGACTCATTCACGCTGATGGCCACTGCCAACGGCGGGACGATCGTGACCGAGCTCGACCAGCTGAAGGCCGGGATGACCGGCCTCCCCAACCTGCCCGACGGCCTCGCCTGGGATCTCCGGATCTCGCAGGGCAGCTTCGAGGGCTACGGCGGCGAGTCGCTCGTCCTGATGGCGGTCCCGATGCCCGGTCCGGCGGCGCTCTTCGCGCTCGCGGCGATCACCGGGGCCAGGCGACGGCGGCGCTGACCGCCCGCACGCGGCTCACTTCGTGGTTCGCCAGAAGCGTGCCGTGAACTTCCAGCGCTCGCGCGATCCGGGCAGCGGCACGTACGAAGAGAACTGCCCCTGCCCGGACGCGCGGCGCCGGTACACGTCGTCCCGCGCGGCCCAGTCCTCGAGCGTGGCCTCGGACTTGGTGACCATCACCACGTCGGCACCCACGTCGGCCGCGGCGGCCAGCGCCTCGGAGGTGCCGTCGGACTCCGACGAGGAGAGGAATTCGCTGGTGCCCAGCTCCGTCGCGGTGCCCTCCGCCGGCGGTGCCGTGACGAGACGGGGGCCCTCGACCGCCGCCTCGCGGCGCCCGGCATAGTTGGTCAGGAACGGATTGGCGGTGCAGCCCGCAGGGGCGAGCAGCGCGACGAGGGAAAGTCCCACGGTCAATGGACGGAGCATCGCGGGGAGTCTAGGGGACGGCGCCGCCGCCGTGCCGTCACGGCATCATGACGCCGGCGATTGCGGCGGTCATCCAGCAGGCCATCGCCCCCGCTGCCATGGCGCGCAGGCCCAGCCGCGCCAGGTCCGCGCGCCGCTCCGGCGCCATCGCGCCGAGTCCGCCGATCTGGATCGCCACCGACGGCAGGTTGGCGAAGCCGCAGAGCGCGAACGTGCCGATCGCCACGCCGCGCGGGGACATCGACCCGTCCTGCGCCGCCTTCGCGAGGTCCATGTATGCGACGAGTTCGGTGGCCACCACCTGCGTGCCCATGAGGGACGCGAGTCCCTCGGTGTCCGCGCCGCCTCCGACGAGCCAGGCCAGCGGCCAGAGCGCGAAACCCAGGATGTTCTGGAAGGTGAGCACCGGCAGGCCAAGCTCCGCGCGCCACGAGGCGATCGGCAGCCACGCCGCGTCGACGTCGCTGAGCGCCGCGAGCGGCCAGTTCAGGAGCGCGATCAGCGACACGAAGGCGACCAGCATGGCACCGACGTTGAGGGCGAGCCTCAGTCCGTCGGACGCCCCCTCCGCGGCCGCGTCCATGAGGTTCACCGTGGTGCGCGGCATGGCGTGGAGCCCGGCCCGCGACTCGTCGGGCACCGCTTCGGTCTCCGGGACCATGATCTTCGCGAGCACCAGCCCGGCCGGGGCGCTCATCACCGACGCGGTCATCAGGTGCTTGGCCACCAGCACGCGCGCGGCCTCGTCGGCACCGCCCACCATCGCCACGTACGCGGCCATCACGCTGCCGGCGATCGTCGCGAAGCCGCCGACCATCACCGCCATGAGCTGCGAGCGGGTCATGCGGGGGATGAACGGCTTCACCGTGAGCGGTGCCTCCGTCTGTCCGACGAAGATGTTCGCCGCGGCGGAGAGCGCCTCGACGCCGGAGACCGCCATCGACTTGCGCAGGCACCACGCGATGAGCGCGATGACCCGCTGCATGACGCCGAGGTGGTAGAGGACCGAGACGACGGCGGCGAAGAACACGATGATGGGAAGCACCCGCACCGCGAACACGAATCCCCACGGCCCGGCACCGTCGCCGAGGGAACCGAAGACGAAGCGGATGCCCTCATCCGAGAAGGAGATGACCCGGGTGACCCCGCGGGCGAGCAGGTCGAACGCGGCCACGGCCGGGGAAAACCGCAGGAGCAGGAACGCGATCGCGAACTGCGTCCCGACGCCGACCGCCACGGTGCGCCACGGGACCCGCGACCGGTCGACCGAGGCGAGCCACGCGATGGCGAGGATCGCCGCGACGCCGAGCAATCCCGTTGGCCAACCCATGAAGGAGTCCGAGGATAGCCCTGCAATGGGCGGCGGGGCACGGGATTCCCGGTCCTGCGTCCGATTGAGACGGGGTGCGGTGCAGTTTCGGAGTGGGTCCCTTGCCCCGCGGCGCTACCCTGCAGACCTAGGCAAGCACCCCCTCACCATGAAAAGCAGCATCCTCGCCACGTCGTTCGTCCTCGCCGCTTCCGCCCTGATGGTCGGGCAGTTCAACGCCGTGGCGGGCGAGGGAGGCACCGCGGGCGGCTCGACCGACTGCGCCTCCGCGCCGGCACTCTCGATCGGGAACAATTCATTCGACACTTCCGGCTCGACGGTCTCGGTGGCCCTGCCGGCCGCACGGGGCTGCGCCGGGCACACGGTCTTCAAGGCCAACTACTTCACGTTCACGCCCAGCACCTCGGGGACCTACGTCTTCAGCACGTGCGGCACCTCCTGGGACACGCGCCTGGCGGTGCTGTCATCGTGCTCGACGGCCGCCGCGGCCGTCCTGCAGTGCAGCGACGATTCCTGCGGCTACCAGGCGTCGCTCTCGCTGGCGCTGAGCGCGAACACCACGTATCGCGTCCTCGTCGGCGGCTTCGGCGCCGCGGACGGCGGCGTCGGCGCGCTCTCGGTCGCGACGCAGGCCGCCGGATCGGGTGCAGACGTCATCGTCGGCGACCTGGTCGGCATCTCCAACTACGCCGCCGTCACCGTGAACGGCGTCAGCGTCGGCGCCTACGCGATCGGCACCACCAGCTGCAACATCGGCACGGCCCAGCTGCAGTGGTTCGCCTCGCCGGACAACCGCCACCCATTCATCCCCCAGAACATGTATCGGCTGAGGGGTGGCCGCCTCGAGCAGATCGGCATGGGCTGGGGCAAGCACGGCTTCACCGCGCTGCAGGGCACCGTGTGCGGCAGCTGCACCTCGTCCGGCACGGGCAGCTACCTCGGCATCGGCTGCTCCGACCCGTACTCCTCGGGACTGAACGGCAGCCAGTCCGGCCTCGGCACGCGCTCCGAGGTGAATGCCGCGACCGGCGTGTTCCCGGGCACCATCAACGTCGGCATGCCGACCGCCGGCACCTCGATCCACCGCCGCATCCAGGTGGCACGCCCGGACCTCGACCCCGCGCTCAACGCCGGCGCGATCTTCCTGGCTGAGGGCCACTACATCGCGCAGGACGACGCCGCCGCCGGAAACGACGACAACAACTGCTCCTGGCGCACCTTCAGCGTCGGCTCGCTCAATGCCAACGGCGCCTACAACCTGACCTTCACCAACGCCACGCAGCGGCAGCAGCCGGCCATCCACGCGTGGAAGACCTTCGATGCGTCGGTGCGGCTGGCGAACGTCGACGTGCCCGGCGACGGCCGCTTCGCGGTCGCGCACACCGTCAAGGACAACGGCAACGGCACCTGGCGCTACGAGTACGCGATCCAGAACATCAACTCGCACCGCTCGGGCAACTCGTTCTCGATCCCGGTCCCGGCCGGCGTCACCGTCACCAACGCGGGATTCAAGGACATCGACTACCACTCGGGCGACCCGTACGCGCCGACGAACTGGTCGATCGGCATGGCCAGCGGCCGCATCACCTGGACGGGCGCGGACTTCGCCAACGCGCCCAACGGCAACGCGCTCCGCTTCGCGACGCTCTACAACTTCTGGTTCGACGCCAGTGCCGCACCCGTCGACGCCAACGGCACGCTCGGACTGTTCCGCCCCGGGACTGCCGGTGCGCCGAACTGGATGGAGATGCCCCTGCGCGCGCCCGGAGGCCAGCCCACCAACCCCGCCGACCTGAACGGCGACGGCCAGGTCAATGCCGACGACCTCGGCGAGCTCCTGTCGCAGTGGGGCACCAAGGGCACGGCGGACCTGAACGGCGACAACTGGGTCGATGGCATCGACCTCGGCCAGCTGCTCGGGGCGTGGACCTGACCGACCGCGGCCACCGACGCCACCACACCATGCGCGAATCCCTCGAGTCGGCGATGCGGTCGGCTCGGGGCGGCAGCGGGCTGGCGCAGGCCCTTGCCACCGTCCGCACGATCGTCCGCACCCAGCCAGGCGATGCAGAGGCTCGCACGGTGCTGGGGTTCCTGCTGTCGCAGGCCGGCGAGCACGAACAGGCAGCGCACCATCTCGGGCGCGTCGTCGCGGTGCAGCCGAAGGACCCGCGGGCCAGGAACAACCTGGCGAACGCGCTGATGCAGTCCGGGAGCTGGCAGGAAGCGTCCGCGCAGTTCCGCACGGCCACCGAGCTCGATCCCGGCTACCGGCCTGCGTGGCTCGGCCTGTGCACGTCGCTGATGCACGGCCGCGATGCCGCCGGCGCGGTCCAGGCATCGGATGCGGCGCTCCGGATCCACGAGCCGTGGCCGGAGCTCATGATGGCGCGCACCGGCGCGATGGCGATGTGCGATCGCGTGGAGAACGGGATCGCGGACCTCCGCCGCGCCGTCGAGCGCTTCCCGACGCACGCCGGCCTCCGGGGATCACTGCTCCTCGCCCTCAACAGCACGGGCGGAACCGCGGACGACGTGGCCGAGGCACATCGCGGGTACGCGCGATGCGTGACGGCGCCACCCCAGCCACCGTCGCGCGACCCCGACCCCGACCGCCGGATCCACGTGGGCATCCTGTCGGCCGACCTGCGCACGCACTCAGTGGGCTACTTCGTGCGCGCGGTCCTGTCGCACCGGCCGCCGGGCATCACCGTCACCGCGTTCTCGTCGTCGGTCCCGACCCCGGATGACCCGATGACCGCGGAACTCCGCGCGCTGTGCGACGGATGGGTCGACGTCGCCGTGCTCGACGATGCCGCGCTCGACCGTGCCATCCGCGATCGGGGAATCGACGTCCTTGTCGAGCTGAGCGGCCACACCGGCGGCAACCGGCTCCCGGCGCTCGACCGAAAGCCAGCCCCCGTCATCGCCACGGCCATCGGCTACCCGAACACCACCGGCCATCCCTGCATCGACTGGCGCTTCGTCGACGCGGTCACCGACCCGCCCGGCACCGAATCGCGGTGCACCGAGCGCCTGGTCCGGCTCGACCCGTGCTTCCTCTGCTACGCGCCGCCGGCGGACGCACCCGACCCGGCCATGCCCGGCGAGGACGCCCCACCCACGTTCGGCTCGTTCAACGAGGCGAAGAAGCTGCAGTCCGAGACGATCGCGCTGTGGGCACCGGTCCTCCATGCGGTGCCGGAGGCACGGCTGGCGATCAAGTCACGCAGCGCCGCCGAGCCCGCGGTCCGCGCATCGCTCCTGGCGCGCTTCGGCGCTGCGGGGATCGAGTCGGCGCGCATCGACATCCTGCCGTTCGCCGCGGACACCCGCGGGCACCTCGCGCAGTACGCCCGCGTGCACGTGGCCCTCGATCCCACGCCCTACAACGGCACGACGACCACGTGCGAGGCGCTCTGGACGGGCGTGCCGGTCGTGACCCTCGAAGGCGACCGGCATGCGGCACGGGTCGGCACCAGCCTGCTGCGCACCGCCGGCCTGGGCGAATTGGTGGCGCCGGACGCGGCGGCCTTCGCGCGGATCGCAGCCGAATTGGTCCGCGACCGCGAACGGCTGGTGCGGATGCGGTCCGGCCTCCGCGGCATGCTCGCCTCGTCGCCGCTCATGGATGCGCCCGGCTACGGCGCCCGCTTCCACGACGCCATCAGGTCGTGCTGGCGCGAATGGTGCGCGCGATCCAGAGCATGAGGAAGACGGCCACGAGCGCGAGCGACGCGAACGCCGCAAAGCACACGTTGAGGGGAAGCCCCGCGTCGCGCATGATGCCGAAGCCCCAGTCGGCGAGTCCGCCGCAGCCGATGCTGACGAAGTTCATGATGCCGTAGCCCGTGGCCCGCGAACGGGGCGACACCAGCTGGCACAGGATCGGCATGTTGTTGCAGTCGAAGAGGCCCCAGCCCAGGCCGAAGAGCGCCAGGAACGCCACCGCCACCCCGAGCGAGCCCGCGTTGCCGACGCCGAAGAGCGCCGGCACCAGGAGCGCGATCCCGACCGCGCTGGTGTAGGCGCGCCCGCGCGGCGTGAGCCGCGACCAGCGGTCCGCCGCCACGCCACCGAGCGCGACGCCCACCATCATCGCGATCGTCGTGAACAGGGTGGCCGAGACGCCCGCGGCCCCCTGCCCCAGCCCGAACTCCTGCTTGAGGATCGCCGGCATCCAGTCACGGACGATCCACCCGGCGAGCGCGGGCAGCGTGAAGCACGCGACGAGCAGGAGAAACGGCAGGCTGGTGAGCAGCTCCCGCAGGGAGGCGGCCATGCCCGGCCGCGGCGAGGCGCTCCCGTCGGCGGCGGCCTCCGCTGCCGGCGCAGGCGGCAGCAGGAAGGCGAGCGGAAGCGCGTACAGCACGCCCACGGCACCGGCCACGTGGAAGGCAACGCGCCAGCCGAGATCAGGTGCGTCGGCAACATGACCGCCGAAGCCGCCGAGCATCATCCCCACGTAGATCGCCGTCTGGTGCACGCCGACCGCGCGGGACCGCGTCGCACCGGCATGGTGGTCGGCGATCAGCGCGAGCGCGGCTGGGATGTAGAACGCCTCGCTGACGCCCATCAGCGTGCGCGCCCACATCAGCTCGCGGAACGTCGTCGCGCTGCCGGTCGCCCAGGTCACTGCGCTCCAGGCGAACAGGCTCGCGACGATGGTCGGGCGACGTCCCAGCCGGTCCGCCACCAGTCCACCGAGCGGGCTGAGGAACGCGTACATCCACTTGAACTGCCCGAGCATCAGGCCCCAGTTGGCGTCGGTGCCGATGTCGGGCACGTCGGCCATCACCGAGAACTTCATCGACGCCAGCATCTGGCGGTCGAGGTAGTTCAGGAGCGCCACGGGCCACAGAAGGGCCACGGCCATCCACGCCGTCCGGACCCATGCGGGGCCGTGGGCGACGCGGGCGTGATCACGATCGTCCATGGCCGGGCAGCGTATGGTCAACCCG